>NZ_JAAHFZ010000099.1:0-11361 GCF_010672795.1 Moorena sp. SIO1G6 | reverse complement strand
CTTTCTCGTGGGTGCAGCAATTTGAGGCAGACGTGTCATTGAGAGAAATTCATTCAACCTCAGCTAGTTTAGCATCTATGTAATCTTAACTTTTTCTCTCTTTAGATTTTCTTTACGAATCAGCTCTGATCACTGTTGTGATCAAGTACCTCATAGGTTTTACCGAAAGCACCTTTGTCACTGAGTAACCCAATCACGCGATAGCGTTCTGCCAAGAGTAATTCTGAACCACAGGCTTGGCAGAATAGGGTATCTTCTGTATTGTAAGGTTTAGAACAGTTGGGATTAATCCACCAAGTCATGGTTCCCTAGCTACGAGCTACTGATACAAGCTACTGATATGAGCTACTGATATGAGCTACTGATATGAGCTACTGATATGAGCTACTTAAGCGATCGCAAAACCTCAAAAATCTTCGAGGGACACAAGCGCGATGGCACTTTACTTTAGTTTTGGGTTGCCAGTCCTGCTTCATCCCAAAACAACAGAGGTTTTGAACAGATGTTTTGATTGGTTTTTCCACCACCAAACTAATCGACAGGTTGTTAATAATAGCCTAAGGATTTAGTAGTCTATTGATAGGCTTAAAGCCAAGGTAGTTTAAACCCATTGGCTGTAGTATAACCACAGAATCCACGGGGTTTTAACCCGTGGGGATGTCAATCTAATTATTAGCTTAGTCTATTAGGTATTGTTTGTCATGCCAATTTGGCATTTGTTGCTGATCACTTGAAAAGGATGACAGTTCTTTACCTTACCAAAAATCCCTATATAATTTCTTGCCTCTTGCCTCTTGCATTTTGCCAATACCCAAGCGCGACTATGTTCACAACTCAACTAAAAATGCTATATAACGGTATCACTACTATAACCAAATACAGCTAATTTTAACTCCGTTTAATTACTGATAAAAATCTAATTATTATGAAATAATAAAGATATCGCTATTAACGATTTTTAGGATAGATTATCAATCTTAAATTATTAATATTAAACCTTAGACGGATGTAAAATAGCCAAGGTAGTAACAGTTAGTTCTAAACAGCTGGTAACATTAGTTACTGAATTCCTAAACACAGATGGGACGACAGCTTAAAAAACTGGAGTTTAAAAAACTGGCATCCGGGAAGCAGTCACCCTGACTCTAGGTCTGGTAACCATTAGCCTCAAGCTGAAAGCCCATGGGGGAAAGAGCCTTGGTGCTTCCCTGGCACAAATTGCCCGGATTGGGTAGAATCAGTGACGGGATTTGCGATCGCAGGTCAGCTATCAGCTATCAGCTATCAGCTATCAGCGAACAGCGATTAGCGCTACGCGCACGCTACACCGAACAGCTATCAGCTATCAGCCTTTGGCTGAGCGCTGACCGCTGACCCTTATCAGCTATCAGCCTTTGGCTGACCGCTGACCGCTGACCGCTGACCGCTGACCGCTGACCGCTGACCGCTGACCGCTGAATGCTTAATCCTTAATCTTTCATACTTCTTATGCTACCTGGTCAAGAACCCCCAGAACTCCTGAAAAAACACCTATTTTTCCAAGGAAGACGATTTAGCTTTGAGGTGAATTCTCTACGTCTTCCTAATCAATCAGAAGGGCAATGGGAATGTATCCGTCACCCTGGTGGTTCCTTGGCTGTACCGGTAACAGCCGATGGCAAACTGGTACTAGTACGGCAATATCGCTTTGCTGTTAGTGGGCGTCTTTTGGAATTCCCTGCTGGTACGGTAGAATCCCATGAAAGCCCAGCTGAAACTATTAAACGGGAGATAGAAGAAGAAACTGGCTATCGTGCTCATCGCTGGAAATCTTTGGGTAAATTTCCCCTTGCTCCTGGCTATTCTGATGAGTACATTTATGCGTTTCTGGCGGAGGATTTGGAGAAATTGGAAGCCCCTCCTAAGCAAGATGATGATGAGGATATAGAGGTGCTTTTAATGACACCAAAAGAGTTAGAACAAGCTATCTTGGAGGGTGAGCCAGTGGATGCTAAATCTATTTCCAGCTTTTTTATGGCTCGCCCGTTCTTGAATGACTAACCTGATTCTATTCTGGCATCGTCGTGATTTACGCATTTCTGACAATGTGGGACTAGCTGCTGCTTTTGAGCTAAGTCCCAAGCTTGTTGGTGTTTTCTGCCTTGACCCTACTATTCTAGAGCGCGATGATATTGCCCCAGCAAGAGTAACTTATATGATTGGCTGCTTAGAACAATTGCAGCAAAGTTACAGACAAGCTGGTAGTAAACTATTAATCCTACATCAAGACCCTAGGCAAGGAATTCCTAATTTAGCTGCTGCTCTGGAGGCTAAAGCGGTTTGTTGGAATTGGGATGTGGAACCTTATTCTAAGGAACGGGATCAAGAGGTAGCAGCAGGATTGAAGGAAAAGGGTATTGCTGTCTATAACTATTGGGATCAGTTATTACACGCACCAGGAGACATTTTCACTAAGTCTGGCAATCCCTATAGTGTCTACACTCCTTTTTGGAAAAATTGGCAAGGTCAATCTAAGGCAGAACCTGTAGCAACTTTTACTAGGGTTGAATCCCTGACGGAAATAGAACAAGAGAATGCCCTAGCAGCAGGGGTGATTGATTTACCTAGTGCTATAGATTTGGGGTATGTCTGGGAGAATGAACTGTTAGTGCCACCAGGGGAAAAGGTAGCCCAAGAGATACTGGAGGAATTTTGCGATCGCACTATTGGGGATTATCACGAACAACGTAATTTCCCAGGGGTGGATGGTACCTCGAAACTTAGTGCTGCTCTCAAGTTTGGTGTGATTGGGATTCGCAGGGTTTGGCAGGCCGCTCAGAATGCTTATAATTTGAGTCGCAGTGATGAAGCTCGCCAAAGTATCCAAACTTGGCAACAGGAACTGGCTTGGCGGGAGTTTTACCAACATGCTATGTATTTCTTCCCAGAATTAGCACAAGGACCTTATCGCCAGAAATTCCAAGATTTTCCCTGGGATAATAATCCAGAATTCTTTCAAGCTTGGTGTGAGGGCAAGACTGGCTACCCGATCGTTGATGCTGCGATGAGGCAGTTAAATCAAACCGGATGGATGCATAACCGCTGTCGGATGATTGTTGCTAGTTTTCTGACTAAGGATTTGATTATTAATTGGCAGTGGGGGGAAAAGTATTTTATGCAGCGGTTATCGGATGGAGACCTTAGTGCTAATAATGGTGGTTGGCAATGGAGTGCCTCTAGTGGGATGGATCCTAAACCATTGCGAATTTTTAACCCAGCTAGTCAGGCTAAAAAGTTTGACCCGGACGGTGAGTATATTCGGGAATGGTTACCGGAGTTGAGTTCTGTGGATACGGAGTATGTGGTAACTGGGAAGATTCCTGAAAGCGGACGCGAAATGTGTGGGTATCCAGCACCAATTGTCGATCATAATCAGCAGCAGCGTCGGTTTAAGGAATTATATAAGGAATTGCAGTGATGCCAAGGCGTTGCTTAATAATGGAATGATTTTAAGAGTAGGTGCGCGCCTCCTAGGCCGGGGAACCCGGCCTTGGGTCGCACCTGTGGAATGGGCATCAGGCGTGGAACTGGCATCTTGTGTAGAACTGGCATCTTGCCAGTTTCCTCCTTATTTTCGAGCGGGCAGGATGCCCACTCTACTCCTATTGATTCCAAGATTCAGCAATGCCAATGCCAAAGGTGGTGCGTTACGGGGCGGATGCTGTTGGCGAAATATTTCGCGAACTTACCAAGAAGCCCTATCAGGCCTCACCCCCAGCCCCTCTCCCAACCTTGGGAGAGGGGAGCAGATTACGGCAGAATAAGGGTTTCACGAATTCGCCAGCAGCGTCCGCCCCTAAGGCACCCTACGTACTCTCTTCTTGATCCATGGGCAGACCTATATCAAAAAAAAGGACAAACTTGGCATTAGGCATCAGAGGTTTCAGAGCCTGTAAATAGTTCTTGGCATCGGAACGGTTATGGAACCGAGCGAAAACTACTGGTGGCCTCCGTGGCAATAGCCGGATCATAACCCATGGATATAGGCATGGACGATAAGACATAATATTAGGTTATCTCCTTTCAGGGGGACCAAGAGCCAGCCTTGAGCCTAGGAACATCCCTAGGCTGGCTCTTACCGTGGATTTTATGTCCACAATTTGATTATATCACAAAAAATATTATATTATAGCATATTGTGAAAATTTTTGTAAAAAATTCTTGAGGTAGTCGGGAGCGGTGCGACCCGTGGCGAATTTAATTCGCCAACGGAAAGCGCACCGAGGGAATCGGGAATTGGGAGTCGGGAGTGGTCAGAAGCGGGAAATCGGGAGAAGTTTCCCGGGAATTATTGTGTATTTTGATACATATGGGGAGAAGTTTATACAATCATGAAAGTACCTACTCGCCCCTTTGTAAAAAACCTACCCTTGTAAGGAACCCGGCCTTGGGTCGCACCTATCGGCAAAGCCGACGCGGGGCGCGTTCGGGTCGCACCTAAAAGTTGACTACAACAGCTTTTCAACTTGTATCAATCTCCTAACCTTAATGCCCAGTGCTTTACCTAATCCAAAAGCCATAGGCCAAGAAAATGACCAGCACTAGTGGTAGAGTGATTGGGAGTCGAGAGTTCTACCTTAATTGGAAAATAGAAACTAAATATCCCATCTTTTACCTGCAATCCAACCCATAACGTAGGAATTTAAAGCTGTGATTTCTTCAATTTTTTACCAGAGGCTGCAAGATTTGGCAGATAACATTGCCAAAGACCAAGAATTGCTTAAAGACTACGAGGACGAATTGCGCTATACCAACAATCCTCGTGACCGAGCTAACTATCGCAGGGAAATTGAGCGACAGCGGGAGTCAGTTGCTAAATACCAACAGGAGTATGAAGAACTGAACCAGGAGTTGAAGGGGTCTCAATCTGTTCAGATGCAGAAAGTAGAAAGCCAGTTGCAACAGATGCATGCTAAGATGAACATCCTGTTGAGCGGTCAGTTTGCTATCTACGAAGACCTTAAGAAAACACGTCAAGCCTTACTGAACCGCTATGGTTCCACTGAACAGGTTGTGATTGGAGCGATCGCTGAGCAGTTAGATCAAAAGGAACTGGTTTTGACCCAGAAGCTACTAGATGCAGTGGAAGCCAATCAGGTGCCAGACCAACAGATGCAGCAGATGCTAGCTTTGCTAGAGCAGCGTATTCCGGCTTTACCCAGCTCTGAAGTAGAAACTGTTGGTGACATCATCAAAGATCCAGGCATGGATTTTAAACATAGGTTGAAAGTTGCTCTGCCGATTGTGCCAATGCTTGTGGAGTACGAAGGTGAGATTGAACTCGGAAGCGGATTCAACATCAAGTCGGCTTGGGAGCAATTGGTGGCTAAATTACAGAGGAACTAAACCGTGGATGAACGTCAGTACCTCCTAGAAGCAATTAATAAAGATCTTGCTTTAATCAAAAAAATTGAAGATCGGCTACGCTGTGAGGATGATCCACGCCGCCAACTTAAGTTAGAAACCGATAGTGAAGAAACTTGGCAAAAAATTCGTGAGCGAAAAGCTCATCTAAGCTCTCTAGAGCAAGAAGAACTGAAAAAAACAGTCTCATATTTACGGTTGCCTCTAGTTAAATTAGATCCGTTACCTTTACCTAAACCCCCGATTCTGGATGAGGACTCCAGTTTAACTTCACAGTCAAGACCACCGGAGCAGCCGCCAGTTGTTAATCCACCGGATGAAAAACCTCGCGCTAACTATAGCCAACTCCGCGAGCTTTTGGCGGCAGGAAAATGGAAAGAAGCAGACTTGGAGACAGCTAGAGTTATCCTCGAAGTTGCTAACCGACTACAGGATAAAGATGCTTGGTTAAGAGTTATAGATATCCAAAACTTCCCTTGCCCAGACCTTTGCGTAATAGATCAACTCTGGAGAACATTTAGTCAAAATAGATTTGGCTTTACTGTGCAGAGGGATATCTGGCTGAGTCTTGATGGTAAACGGGGTGAATTTGATGAGGATAGATTTTCTTGTAACTTTAGTAAGTGTGTAGGCTGGCGTATAAAAAATAAGTGGATCGAAAACTATGATGACTTTACCTTTACTTTAAATGCTCCAAAAGGACATCTTCCATCTTTACCATTAACTAATCCCAGGGATCCAATTAAACTGAGGAGGTTGAAGGATAATTTCACAGGTTTATTGTCTCGCGTAGAGACTTGTTGTTTAAGGCAAGTATAACTTTAATTTTGAGGTAACAGTAATGATTAATATTGGTCCAAATGAATTTGGCATTGTGCGAAAAAAATTTGGTGCCCAACTCCCCCCTGGCCAGCATATAGCTCTCCATGGAGAAGCAGGTTACCAAGCTGATATTCTCCCCCCTGGAATATATTTCCAGTATATTTCTTGGCTGTACGAAGTTCGTATAGAAAAAGCGATCGAAGTTCATCTAGGAGAAATTGCCCTAGTGGTTGCTAAAGATGGAGAACCAATTCCATCGGGACGCATTTTAGGTAGAGCTGTGGACTGTAACGATTTCCAAGATGCCCGTGCATTTTTAGAAAACGGTGGCGAAAGAGGTAGGCAGTTAAGTATTTTGAAAGAGGGAATCTACCGCATTAACACTGAACTGTTTACTGTCATTACTTCCGCAAATGCTTCCCAGCACAACATGAAGCCTAAAGATTTGCGGCTCTGTGAAATAGACTCAGACAAGATTGGTATTGTTACCACTAAGGATGGTCAACCAATTCCAGTAGGTGAAATTGCTTGCCCCTACATTGAGGGACATAACAAGTTTCAAGATCCACAGCAATTCATTGACCGTGGTGGTTACAGAGGTTTGCAGGAGGAGTTTTTAACAGCAGGATCTTGGAATCTAAATCCCTGGTTTGTTGATGTAAAACTAGTCCCTTTGACCAAGATTCCCACGGGAACAGTGGGAGTAGTGATCTCAAGTGTTGGGAAAGATCTTCAACAACCTGGTAATCACTTAGTTGAACGTGGATACAAAGGGATTTGGAAAACCCCCCTCTCTGCCAGGATTCATCCTATTAACACTGAGGTTATGAAGGTTGTTATAGTCCCAACTCATGAAATTACACTGGATTGGTCAAATAAGGACAAAGATGCTACAAACTATGATGCCAATCTCCAAGCTTTAAAGCTGAGTTCCAAGGATGGATTTACTTTTTATATTGAGGTGACGCAGACTATTAAAATACCAGAAGAAAATGCTCCCCAGATGATTTCTCGTATTGTTTCTGAGGGAGCTACTCTATCCGAGCTAAAAACTGGAACTGATTCTGGTACTCAAAAATTTAGCTCTATCAAAAATCTTGTCAACAGGGTACTAGAGGCAATGGTTAGATCTCAATTTATCATTGCTGCCCAAGGTTACAAGTTAATGGACTTTAAAAACAACCACGGCGATCGACAAGATGATGTAGCAACAGAAATTAAACAAGCTCTTAGTGAATATGGGGTTGAAGCAGTTAAAACCTCCATTAGTGAGATTGATTTGCCCGATAATATAGAAAAGCTTCTCAGGGAGGGTTCGGAGATTCAACAGAGAAGCAAGAATTATGATGTAAAAATAGATGAAGAAAAAAAACGCCAAGAATATCAGCACAGAAAAGCAGTAGCGGATAGGCAGCCAGATATAGTTGATGCCCAGGTTAAAGCAGGATCGATTCGAGCAATAGGTCAAGCAAAAGCAGATGCCATCGGAGCTAAACTCAGTGCTGAAGTTCAAGCCCTCGGTGGCCCCGAATACTTTCTAGCTAAGGTCAGAGTAGAGAACTTGCCTCAAATTCAACTCCCTCAGGTCTTGATTGACTCTAGTGGAAGCCACTCTGGACTGCTTGATGCCTTCATCGCTCCCATGCTGCTAGGCAACCCAATAACTCAACTGCCTCTACTTCATCCACGTATTGGTGGTACGCAACCAGCACTATCTGCCACAGGATCTACAAAACCTCCTCAACTACAAGCTTCCCTGCCACGTTACCCAATTGTGTTGCTACTCGATACCTCTAGTTCCATGCCAGAGGAGTATCTCGAACAATTAGTCCAGGGAATTAATACCTTTGAACAAGAATTAGTAAAGGATGAGACAGTTTGCCGTTGTGTTGAGGTAGCTATCGTAACACTTAGCAATACACTTAGCAATTCTGCTAAAGTAGTCCAGTCTTTGACTACTGCTGGAAACTTTTCTCTCCATCAACTGGAGTTGAGCGGCACAGCAGCGACAGGGCGAGGAATTGAATTAGCACTGAAAATAATTGAAAACCGCAAGTCTATCTACAAAAACCAGAATCTGCCACTCTGTCCACCCTGGATAGTACTGATTACAGGTAGTGCTCCCAGTGATCACTGGCAGAATGCCGCCCAACGGGTGAAGCAGGAAGTGGCGGCAAAGCAACTCAACTTCCTGGCAGTGGGTGTTGAGGGTGCAGACATGGACATCCTCAATCAAATTTGTCCCCCTCAATTCCCAGCAACAAAGCTAGAAGACTGGAAATTTGTTCCCCTGTTCCACGGACTGGCTCACCAGATGAAACGAATTATCCATTACCAAGAGAAGGAAGCCTTGTTACAGGGATTGGTACAGGTTTTAGAACAAGCCAAGTCAGCCTTGAGTCCGGAACAAGCAAAGAAACTAGACGAATACACCACCAAGCTGATGATACAAGTTTCTAAGGAACAACCATCCCGCCAGGACTATACAGATAATGCAGCTGGATTATACAGAGAAGCTAGGGATATCGGAGAAGATGGCAAGCCGATTACAGAGCTGCTTCCAAATATCACCAAGAGATTAGGATTCAGCTAGGAACTAAAGTATATAGCGTTTTTATTTGAGTTGTGAACATATTTCCAAAGGCCAACAGGCAAAAGGCATGCATGCTAAAGGCAAGAGGGGCAAGAGAACCTCAGTTTTATTGTCCACAAAAAAAAGACCTCCTAGGTTTACATCTCATTTATAAACGCCCTTAACAATCCCTGTAGGAATTGTGATAATTTTTGATGCCATATTCCCTGTTCCCAGATCCGCTGTTCCCTTTGCTGTATAATTATTCAAAAAGATTTTGGGTGAGATAGTAATAGAATAATCTTGACTAGACGGTGGCAGTAATTTACATAGGCGATCGCAATACCGGCAAGACAGCCTTAGCAATTGAGTTAACTAACTCTAAATTTGACTATGTCCATATCCCCAACCAGAGTTACGACAACCTGAAGGCACTCTTCTTTGATGAAAAAGAAGACAAATTTCGACCCACACCAGTTGATCCAAGTAATGTCTATACCACTCGTTCCCTTGATGTAGAAGTAACGTTACCGGCTGGTCGCAAGACCATCTCTGTAGACTGGATCGATACTCCGGGGGAAGTCTGGCGCAAATCCTGGCAGCTGGATAATCCCCAACAATGGCAGCAGGTCTTGGCAGCAGTAAAGCAGAGCGAGGGGATTTTGCTAGTCTTGCCACCCTATCGGGAGATGCTATCACCCCAGGCTCCGGTAGACTTTTCGGAATTTCCTACTCAACAACAGTGGTGTAATCGATTTCAACGGTGGGTAGATTTTTTTCATGATGATTGCCCCAAGGTACGACATATTGTGATTTGTTTAAACAAAGCCGATCTATTTTGCAATTTAGAGCAAGAAGCCTTTCAGCTTGCCTATGATCCACTGCGTTCTCGGAAAAACTGGTATCAACGTAATAGCTATGTTTCCCAGCGCTACTTTCGACCAGTACAAGGTCAACTAGTAGCCATGACTAAACCTCCTGCGGGGGTGCCTGTGCGTTGTTTTATTACCAGTATTTATAATCGTGCTCTGTTAGAACTACCCTGGATTTATTTAGCCAGCTTTCTTGCTAGTTAGGAGGTAAGCTATCAGTTATCAGCTATCAGCTATCAGCTATCAGCTATCAGCTATCAGCTATCAGCTATCAGCTTCAGTTATCAGCTATCAGCTATCAGCTTCAGTTATCAGCTATCAGCTATCAGCTATTAGCTATCAGTTATCAGTTATCAGTTATCAGTTATCAGGTGATCTGCACGCTGAACAAACCCTTTAAAATAAAACACCTAAGCTTTGTTTAATCTTAGTTACGTCTACTGACCGCTGACCGCTGACCGCTGACCGCTGACCGCTGAATGCTTACGTTAAGAGAGGAATTACAAGATGGGAAATATCTTTGTTATTGGTCCGCGAAAATCAGGAAAAACTACTTATTTAGCTGGTTTGGCTTATTGGTCTAAGCGAAAAATGGCGTTTAACCAAAAGACGTTTAGCGTCCACCCCTTGAATGACGATGCTAAATATCTTGCTGAACAAGCTAAAAATATAATCGTGTCAGGAGATTCCTTAGAAGGCACAAGACTTCCTGTAGGAGGGGTTAGTGATTTACCTGTCTACTCCTTTGAGATCGAAGTGAAGAGAAAGCTGCATAAAAACGAAAGAATTAACCTAGTAGTTAAAGATGCTGCTGGAGAACTTTTTGACGAATTAGAATCAGGGTCTATCAAGCCTGAACACGAAGATTTGTTTCAAGAATTTTTCACTAAAGATGTAGGTGGATGTTTAATTTTTTTGACTGGGTGGCAAGGAGATAGTGATGATTATTACGCTCAAAAATTGAGTTTTTTTACTAAAAAAATCGATTTCTATGAAAGAATCAATGACTTACGGGTAGCGGTGGCCATCACGAAATGTGAACGAGGGGAACTGTGGCCGGGCAGGCTTGATCCAGGAGTTGACTTGTTTGATGTGCATTTACCACAAACAAAATTATTGCTGCAATCGGAGATTGCACCAGAAAACTTGCGCTTTTTTGCGTTATCAACCTTTGGGGTTTTGGGTAGAAATGACCCCAGACCTAATCGTATCAATGAACCAGGATGGGATGGAGAAATGTCAGTGCTGAGAGAGCCTGATAAATGGCAACCCTATAGTATATTTTCTCCCCTTTATTGGCTCAGTACAGGCAAAAGGATAGGAGTCAATGCTTGATAAGTGGTTAGGAAAAAACAAGTTAGGGAAAAAAATCCTGCCTAAACCAGCACAACTGAGTGCTAGTGTGCGGGTGATTGGAGACCGTAAATCTGGCAAAACTACCTACATGGCTGCCTTGGCTCGTTGGCCTGGAGCTGACCCCTCCACCAGTCCAGTGCAGACAGTAACACCAATTAATGAAGATGGGGAAGCACTAATCCACAAAGCCAAGAACATTTTAGAACAAGGTGCGGCTCGTTTTAGCTAGGAGCCTCTAGAAACTAGAGGGGTATGAGTTAAGGGATTCGCGGGGATAACCCCGAAATCCTAACTATTTCCTGGATGGTGGTGAAAACCCACCCCTTGAGGAGACAA
>NZ_JAAHFZ010000098.1:0-11505 GCF_010672795.1 Moorena sp. SIO1G6 | reverse complement strand
CTAATTGAAAACTTCTTTGCCCAACTCAAGCAATATCGAGCGATTGCCACACGCTATGATAAACGGGCAATAAACTTTCTATCCGCAATTTATCTGGCTGCTACCGTTATCTGGCTTAATTGATGACACGCCCTAGCAAATACTCACAGACTTTACTAAACTTTATGATACTTTATGTAACTGTCCACTAACCCCCACCTTGTTTACACAGAGGTGGGGGAAGCTTCATCCACAGACAATTGAATACATTTGTTAACAAGACGACAAAATCTTAACATGCGATCGCAATAATCTCGGAAAACCTGCCAAAGCCTTTCGCACAAAGCAACACAGCCATTGATTCAATCGAGCTAACGGCTAATTCCTTCTAGGAGGCTCCTAGACAAAGGGTTATCCCCCTGGTAAAATAAAAAAAAAAACCTGAACGAACCCCCCAACTCCGCCCCCCCAATGTTAAACTAAAACACCGGGAGGAGAGCCACTCTTCATTGACTAACGGGGATGAATGAAACACACATACCTATCTTTCCCCGTTCCTTACTCCGCGCGAATTAGCTGAGGAACTTCTGGCGGATTACTTCTAGAACCTCTCCAGCATATTTCCTGTGGATATCGTTATTTGGATCTAAGGCTTTCACTCGCTCCAACAAACCAATGTTGCCTTTGTGATCAATGTCAGACACTTTGGTTATGTACGAAATAAAAAACGCTTTCTGTTCTGGGGAAAAAGCCTGAAAGGCAGCACCCAGAGTGTTATGCTTCCAGTTCCCTTTGTTGTTGATGAAGGAAGATATACCTTGGGTCAACACACCAGAATCTGCACTTAATTTTTTGGCTTTGATACCAAACTCGTCCATTGTAGCGATAAACTGGGGGGGTGACATGCAAGCTGAAATCCTTACTGGGTAAAAATTTCAGCCGATAATTCACAAAAATATACATTCTGTTTTGGGCAAACATTGGACGTAGTTATAAGGGTTTGAGCTTCCAGAAAATGAATTGAGGGTTAATTTCCGACTGTATCTTCCATGATACCATTGGCATCAAAGCCTTATATAGTAAGCTTTTTGGGGCTCATGTCACCCCCTCAGAGCGATAAAAGCTTCGCGGAAAATTTCACTCATTAAGAAATATTTCTAATTTATTTGGTATCTTAGTTTTTATAATATAATTCGCTTGTAGTTATAAAATAGGGAAAAACCCCATCCTCCATAAGCAAAAATGAGATGGGGTAGTAAAAAACAGTCTTATGTCAAATTGTACAGTAAAAAACATAAAAAAGCTTCTTTCTGACGAAAGACCTTTGATCTTTCTACCAGAACTTGCAGACGAAGTCGGTAAGGTGGAAGCTTTCATGTTGCAGGAAATTCACTACTGGGCTGGGATATTTAACCATGTAGTGGAGGGAAAAAGATGGTTCTACAGAACTTATGAGAAGTGGGCAGAGCGGATAAAAGTTTCTACGAAAACCATTGGCAGGGCTATTAGAAGCCTCCGGGAAGAAGGTTTGGTCTACATTAAGCGTTTGTCTGCCGGGACATACTACCAGGTGAACTGGTACTCAGTTAACTATTCAGAACTAAAGAAGAAGCTCAAGGACATCAAAATCCTTGAGTATTTTGGTCAAATCGATTCGGCCAAACCGGGTAGTATCGATTCGGACATTTTGCCTGAATCATATAAAAGAGTACCTTTTATAGATTCCTCTACACGCCAAGACCCACCCACCCACCCGTGTGTTGAAGAAAAAAATGATCAAGACCAAGAAGAAAGAAACCAAGGGGTAGAAGTTGTTCCCCTATCTTGTGATAATGATAATGAAGATATAAAAGAGGAGCTGGAAGTAAGTTCCGCCGCCACTGAGAAGAAGAGTGCGATCGCAGCAGCAGAGATAGAGCTGAGGAGGCTTCAGATCAAGCCAGCTGCTGTGATGAAGTACCTGATCAATTTCTATGCAAACATTGGCTACGCCTTGAATAGGGTAAAGGAGGCGGTAAGGGAAGGATGGGTAAAAAACCCAACCGGGCTATTCATTCAGTCTCTGAAGGACGGGGTTGATGAGCAATACTTTGAGGCTAATGGACAGGTCAAGGAGGATCCAATTCCATCCCCACCCCCTGGTTTTGTTGAGTGGTGTAATAACAACCCAAAGGTTAAAACTTATCGTTTTACTTCTGGGTCTACCAAAGAATGGACAGTGATGTACACTAGCGGGCAGATATTGCCCTGGTACATTGCTATGAAGTGCGATAACCCTGAGTATCAACCACCCCAGGATAACTCGGAGTATCAGCCATCTCAGCCATTGGGTAACTCAGATCAAGTGAGTTGGATCCCGGCAAAGAGCGCTATTGAGAAATCCGCAGAAAACTTCGCTGAGTACCGCAGACATTATCAACAATCACTACTCAATAATCTAGTACAAAAGTACTTGCCGCCATCAGGCTTCCCTACGAATCCAGAGCAGGAGTAGGGAGGAATTGACAATGCAATATCAACTTTTTGATTTATCTCAATATGAGATAAGTTCTGGCTCTGGGGTAAATCCACATCAGAGGGATTTGGACGGCGACACAGAGGGATTGGTGGCTTGCGGGTCGCAATCGGCGAAGCCGCGCCAAAGGCGAACGCAGAAGCCAAAACGATATCAGCAATGTGAACTTTTCGATCTATCTCAATATCAGACAAGTCCTGATTCTCAAGTAAATCCATATCAGATGGATTTGGATCAGAGATTCAAGAAAGGAAGGTCACGACAATACAAGCGAAAGCGATATCAGCAATGTGAACTTTTCGATTTATCTCAATATCAGACAAGTCCTGATTCTGATCTGAATCCATGTGAGGCAGACATTAGCACTGGGGAAGAATTAAAGCGAGGAGGCTCGCGTACGCAATACCATCAAGACCAATGTATGGATTCAGTGAAATCAGAACTATCGGCTTGTTTGAAGGCATTGGCGGATTCCCCTATGCTGCCGAACAGATTGGGGGATTCTTGTGGGAAGGATCCGTGGAAAACGACCCTTCCGCTATCAAAGTCCTTGAGCGGAACTTCTCTCATAAGCTTTTCGGGGATATCAGGAGTTTCCACCCCAAGTCGGGTGAGTATGATTTCATGGTTGGGGGGTTCCCCTGCACTGGGACATCCTCCGCTGGCGACAAAACTGGGCTTGACCATCCCGAGTCTTCCCTGTACACAGAATTCATCAGATGTATCGAAGAAGGACAACCCTCGATGGTCCTTCTTGAGCAACCCGAAGGATTCATCTACCGGGGATATGAGACATGGGTTGAGAAAGTATCAGGGATTGGATACGAAGTCTTGGATCCAATCATCCTTGGCTGCCACCAGATCGGCGGCAGCTATCGCAGAGTCCGAATCTTTTCTCTGTCCTACGCTCCTGACAGGGCGTGGAATATCAGGCAGGGGCGCTGGCAATACCAAGTGCGAGCGTTGGTGGAAGAGTTCGGGGATTTTGCCGAATGGCTCACAATTGAGCGTTCAGGCGATGCTATTGCTACACGGCTTCCCGCCGGATTATCTGGAACCGGAGATGTTTGTCTCCACGCCGAAAAAGGACAAAAAGGAAGGAACGAAGCTAGGAGGCTTATCGGCCAAACAGTATCAGTCCCCCAAGCAGCCCTCGCCCTCTCTGCCGCAAAGTGGGTCTGGTACCAAAGAGGGGACTGGGTATAGCGCTACGGCTTTTTCTCTAAAAAATCCTGGGGATGAGTATAGCGCTACGGCTTTTTCTCTAAAAAATCAGCTGTCCATCGAGGAGCATAAACAACTCTCTATTGTTGACTATTGTCACGAGGAGGCTATTGGTCAATTGGTTGCTTCCAAGGATGGCCGTATAGGGACAGTAATTCGAGCTGTTCCGGGAAGTACTCTTTGTGTAGACATTAAATGGTGGCATGGAGCTGATCAGTACAGCAGGATCCCTTTTAAGCAGGTGAAGCTGCTTGGACTGACTATAGAAGACCGCTTATGCTGCCGCCTCCCAGATGCATCTAAGCAGCACGGGACCTTGTACAAGTTCACTAGTAACCGCCGGGGGAAAGATGGTGTTATGCGCACATACCCACTGGTGGAGGGCGATCGCATGCTTGACTCCGATTGGTATTGGGGGATTAACATCAAGGTTCTGGTAAACCCCAAGAAGGGCTGGCAAAGTAAGAACTTTGGGGTTAAGCTGTCGAAGCTTCCTCTGGTCAGGGCTGCCCAAAGGGAGGGCAAGAGCTATGTCTATATAGTCGAGAAAGTGTTAGGGAAGAGTATTGATTTGTAAGGATTTCAGCTTACGGGTGGTCTAACACGGAACGGTTGTGTTTTAGAGAAAAAATGAGTCTTGCCGATGGTCTAACACGGAGCGGTTGTGTTTTAGAGAAAAAATGAGTGGTCTAAGACGGAGTGGTTCTGTTTTAGAGAAAAATTGAGTGGTCTAAGACGGAGTGATTCTGTTTTAGAGAAAAAACGGGTAGTCTAAGGGCGATCGCATCTGTATGAGGTGTGATCGTTTTTTTTGTTTTGCTGTATGTCGGTAAATCAGGTTAAGCCGCAGGGGGTAATACCCACTCTAGGTGAAATTTGGTCATCAACCTGACTTTTTCCTATAAATCATTACTTTCCATGATTATTGCCAGTTGATTTTCCTGATTTTTTATCCATTGTTAGTCTATTTTTTGAACAACATAATAATAGATATAAACCAATCTAAAAGAGGTACAAACTAATGACAATGCGTGGAGATTTCACACTCCGATTCTTCCAAGAAGAGCTTGGAGACATAGCAGGTCAGTTATCCAAACCCGGATTCCTATTTAAAGGGAATGAATCAAGCAAAAAAGAATTCGAGATTGAAGGCAATCCCACAGGAGGATACCTGCTCATGCAAGTCTACGATGTTCATAAGTCAAAGCATTCTGTAAAAATTAACGGCAATAATCTACCCGGTTCAAGTGAAGTACATGGACAGCCTAACACCTGGGAAACATGGATGGAGGAAATACCTAGCGGTTTCTTAAAGAAAGGTAATAATTCAATTCAGTTTTTCAGAGACAAAGACACTTCAGTCAAAGACAATTTTCTTGTGGCAGCTGTCGCTATTCATTGGAGAGAATCTGATTAACTTACTGCTATTGTTCCCATCTTTCAAGAGTTGATTTAGCTTGACTTTTTTAGGGTAAATCGTTGAATTCGGAGTCAAAGTGCTCCTGATATCAACGATTTACCTTTATTTACTCAGATTCATGCACTACGATCACATGTCTTTAGGGTGCGATCGCACGCTTGACTCCGATTGGTATTGGGGAATCAATATCAAGGTTCTGGTAAACCCCAAGAAGGGCTGGCAAAGTAAGAACTTTGGAGTTAAGCTGTCGAAGCTTCCTCTGGTTCGAGCTGCCCAGAGGGAGGGCAAGGATTATGTCTATATCGTTGAGAAGGTCTTGGGGAAGAGTATTGACCTGTGCTGATTAGTGTTGTAGGTGGTCTAAGACGGAACCGTTCTGTTTTAGAGAAAAACCGGTGATCTAAGACGGAACGGTTCTGTTTTAGAGAAAAACCGGTAGTCTAAGACGGAGCGATTCTGTTTTAGAGAAAAAACGGGTAGTCTAAGGGCGATCGCATCTGTATGGGGTGCGATCGTTTTTTTTGTTGTACTTTGGTAAATCACGCTTACCCAAGGTAATCCAGCGCAGGTTCAGTTGATTCAGTCTTGTCGTGCTCAAGGGCGTAATGTTATTGAGTTCCTCACTCAAGCTCTGTCTTTAGGAGCTAGACAGTGTTCTAACCAATTGTCTCTCATTCCATTTTTCAAGTAACTGGGGTGGCTTTGTCAACCCTTGAACAGAAATACTTGAAGTCGATATTTGGGAAAATCAGTAATAATACTGAAGGCAATAGAAATAAGTTGATTTAAATTTTATATGGATGGAAATTTAATGGTTTTTGCGAATACCAAAAAGTGATATTGCCAAAAATTTTAATTGCTGGCATTACTTAGCATATGCCTTTGAAATCCAATTCAAAGAGAAGACTATGCTTGGGAAGTTAAAACCATAGGACTTACATAGCTCAAAAACAATTATCTTTATGGGTTTTCGGACGTTCAAGTTTAGTTGTTTGACAATTTATTAATGGTCGCTATTGATCAAAGGATGATTGACAAAAACTTGAAACAACGCATTTTCGTTAATGCACAAGATAATAAATTTGTAGAGTGTGTAAGTCCTAAATCAAGAAAATTGTTGATCAAGGATAGATTACTATGAATAGAATCTGGACATCATTTCTAGCTGTGATGCTTGCTGTAGTGTGTGTTTTTAATATTCAGATTGGCTCTGCAGTTGCTAGTAACAATATAAAACTGGCTGATGCAAGTAAATCTGAGATAATAGGACAAGTAATTAATAAAGCACTAGATAAACTTGGCCCAGCATATGAGATAGCAGTTAAAGATGACAATGCAGTCGTTTACAATGCAACAAAGGAGCCAGTTGAATTCAAGACATATAATGACACTGATCAATTACGTTGGGTTGCTGCACGAGAGGGAACTATAAACCCAGACTATACTTCTCTACTCGATAAAGGACCTTCAGGATATGGTCCAACAATTCAAGTTGAAATGTCTGTAAACAACAAAAAAGAAGGTCCTTTCTATATTGAACGTTGTAATGCCTATATCTGGGACGGAAATGGGTTTAAAGACGTAACAAAAGAAGTTGCAGCTCATGATGGAAAAGATGTCAATGGCTCTAGTGTAGCTGCGGCGGGGTAGCCCCTGTCTTCATGCATGTGAGTTAGCTGCAGGTGAATTTATTCGCCCCTCATGTTTATTTTTGATCAGGACTTAGAAACTTCCAAATTCTAAGAAGTGAGGGGGGTGCCGTCGGCACCCCCCTCTCCTGGTTGACTGACAAAAGTTGACAAGCGAAGCCCTGAAACTCTGACACCGGTACACCGAAACCCCGTGTTTTGAGATTGTCTTTAAGATGTAAAAGCCCAAAAAAGCTTTGATTAGATTAGGAAGAATCAATTGAAATAAGGAGTATTAGCAATGTCAGCAAAGACTACAACTTCTAATGTGATGGATAACACAATTACTTACCTCACAACTGCTGACCTTGATCACACCAGAGCCATTCTTTTAGCGAAAGTAAGCATTCTAGCTTATGATGCTTTTAATAAGCAAAACCCTACTGAGTGTGTTAAGGTGTCTCCACCGGATGGTTATGATTTTGTAGGCCACTGGACTGGTGTTGATGCGATTTTTAATGAATGCAAAACTGTTGAGTGTTATGGTGTAGTGTTTCGATCTCAGCAGTCTCCTTACACTTATATATTTGCCTTTAGAGGTACTGATTCGACAGAGGATCTAATAGATGATTTTGGTACCGACCATACAAAATTTGTACCTTACAAGGAAGATGTTGTGGTGCCATCTGACCTTAGGGTTGAATCAGGTTTCTACCATATCTATTCCGATAGTGATGGGAACACACCCTCGATGCAGAATCAGGTGTTTGCCCTAGTTGATCAATATCAAGCATCTGAAAAACCGATCGATACTCTGTATATTACTGGCGATAGTTTAGGATCTACACTGAGCACTTTGTTCACACTTGATATGACGTTGTCTAGACCAGATATCAAGTCTGCAAGCTACAACTATGCTTCCCCTCGTGTAGGCAACCAAGCATTTGTGGAATTTTATCAACAACAGGCACCGCAACAAAATCCGGAGACACGAACTATTCGTATCCAGAATGTTTATGATAAAGTTCCTTGTGTCCCACTTGAAAGTGAAGGATACCAGCATTTGCCCTATGCCTATCTAGTTTCATTTTATCGAGACAACTTAACGGGTAAATTTGATATTGTAGACAATCATTCTATCCAAAATTATGAAACTGTTTTGAATTGTGCCTTCGAGAGTGAAAGTGGCTTTTGTGAGGGAACCTTTGACTACGATCAGGGCAAAAAGATGAAGTCGGTGAAACCAGATCCTAGTACAGTCTGTACATATTGGTAGCTCTTGGTCTGGCGTTATATCCGAGGTAAGCATATCCTAACAGCGGTTTGCAATTGCTTAATGGTACTTTCATTCTGGGTTTTTAGGGAGCAGGGAACAGGGAACAGGGAACAGGGAACAGGGAAAACAATCCTGTGTACCTGATAGTTGGCGTAATGCTAGGGAAGCTACCATAAAGTGCCATGCTTGACTCCAAAGTTCTGTATGAGCTTTTGGAGTCAGAACTTTCCCTTGTTTGATCTAATTTTTGAGTCCAAAACTCCTAAATTCAGTCCCAATTTGATGAAAAAGTTCCGACACAAGCTAAAAACGGAACTATGTTAAGTTTTGATGCATAAGCAACTCTTCCGTTGGCACTTTATAACAGCTTCTCTAGCATTAGCCCATGGTAGCGATTCGGCAAAGCCGACGCTACGCGAACGCATGGTCTTAGGGTGCGATCGCTACCTAATTTGAATAGGAGTAGGGTGGGCATCCTGCCCGCCCGACAAGATCAGGAACAGGCAAGATGCCCATTCCACAAAACTCTTAAAATCATTCCATTATTAAGCAACGCCGTTTTTTTTTTTGCGATATCCTGGGGAAGTCAGCCCCATGACACACATACCTGCTCCTGGGGCTGCTTCTGCTCCCGTCCCCTCCATCGCAACACACGGAGGGGTTATTTTTGAGGGTTTAATGCGATCGCTCTTAATCGCACCTAATCTCATCTAATCCGGAAAATAGATCACCTTCTCCCCCGACTCCACAAAGTAATCGTTGGAGTAAATCCGATTCACTTCCAAAATTGACGTCTCCGGGTACAACAAAAGGGTTGCATCTATCCTCGTTCTGTACTTGATGGGAGTTCTGGGAGGGTTAAAGACCCAATAAATCTCTGTGAATCCTTTCCACCCAGGCAAATCCTCTTCCCCAGGTGGGTAATAAGATTCGTACTCCGTCGTGCAAAAAATGGGGTCACTAATTTTTTCGATTGTTAGCGTACAATTACTGAAGGCGGCCCAGTTGTTAATCCATTCGGTTAGTACTGCAACCAGGTGGTCTCTTAACACATCTAGATCGGGTATTTGCCCCGGCTTTAACTGTTTTTCTCGGTATTGGTTAAACGTACAAAGCATAATGGTATCCGTAATAAATGTGATCGCTTCCTTAATCCTTGCGAAAACTCATGGACAAAACAACCAACCTTCCCCTGGGTGGAGCCGTACTAAGCCACTTGATGAAGCCTTTGCACCGAAGCTAGTGTGATATAAACTGTTCAGTGGACATCCGGTGGACATCCGGTGGACATTCAACGAACATCCAGCAAATGGTTATGACTCAAGAAATAGACAAGTTTCCTATCAAGGATTTACAGACCCGATACAATATAGGTCGCAGTGCTCTTTATGAGCGATTTAAGCATGCCAATATCAAGCCCAACAAAGATGGGACTCGCTCCTTTATATCCGGTGAACAACTGGAGGAATTGGATCGTTTAAACACCCATTTGGAAAGGGGTGGAACCCTGACTGACGGACACTTTTTTTTGTACATTTAGCAGTACATTTAGGCGCAGGCATCAAATTCCTGAATCAGGCAGAAGGTAATCTTCTGATAATAGCGGTCACGAGCTTTTTGGGAAGGGAAACAAGGAGTAGAGTCAAGATAGACCAAGTGGTCAAGGCGTAAAAAGGAATAAGCTTTGTGAACAAAGGAATTAAGCCACCGGACACCGATTTTTAGATAGCTAAGTCCACGACGAAAATGGGCATCAACCTGACGACGTAAACCGTCTTTTTGGACAGCCATGCCAACTAAAGTTGCGAAAAGAACCGCAATAGCAATGACCAAATAGAGGCGTTCAAGTCGCTCAGCACAACGAACTCGAGACATTTCCCACTGAAAAACCCCAGACTTGCTATCTAAAAACAGATGTTCAATACGAAAACGCAAGCCATATTGCCAAAAGGTCTTCAAGGTGGGAGGTTCATCTGTGATAATTGCCCAATTATCCTTCGCGGCAGGTACTGCCGCCAGAGCGAGATGAGCCTTAAGTTGAGCATCTTCCCATAAACCAACATTTTTGTAGAAAACCGCTTCTCGTTTGGGGGGATATAACTCACGAATGCTATATCCAAAGCCTCGACGGTGGACACCGTGAATCAGAGTATCGGACGGTAGACGGATCGCCCAGTGCCAATGGGTTAATTGTAACCATTTCAATAAATCGTGATTGGCAAATCCCCTATCCGCCAACAACATCACGTCTGGGAAATTTGCCAGATATTGATACCCTTGTTCGAGTAAGGGGGCATATTTCTCCCAGGCGACACTGGCACTTTTGTGTTCTAACCCTAACCACAGGAGTGGTAATGCTCTCCCTCCCCCAATCACCGATAGGTAGACAAAGCAGTATTTATTCCACAATTGGGTACTATCCAAGGCTAAGTATAATCTTCCCTGCTTCCATTGTGATATTGCCTTGAGAACTAGCGGTACATAGATTTCTTTGATCTTGACCCGATCATTCCCTAAAAACCGACGCCATCGTTTTTGATTGCTGTCTTCTTGGATAGCTCGACTTTGGACATAGCTACCCCATTCCCCCTGATTCACCTTTTGGCTCCCTAGTAACGCCGCCACCATCCATGCCAACGTCACTATATGTCTGATATCAACAAATTTGCTACCTGCTCTTAGGTAGCTATACACTTGTGAGTAGATTTTTTTCTGGGTCATAATTGGGATTTTTCTTGACTACCCCATTTACCCAGATTTTTCTGTTTTGTCCAACCCCTTCCCTACTTACTTTTCAACCACTTGTGTCCGTCAGCAAGCCCGGTGGCTAGTTGTGTGAAGTTTACGGTTTTGACTCGAAATAGAGCAATCAGAAACAGTGCCAGGAAGCTTAGTCGCGCTCCATGCCATTTCAGATCAGGTTTCAATGTTTGCACCAGCAAGTTAACCTGGTTCATGAGGGTTTCGTTGAAAGTTGTTGTTTTTTCCATGAAACCCTTTTCCTGTCTATCTTTTCAACTTTTTGTCCTGTACTTAGCATTAACAATTCCTTCAGTATTAATTATGGATAATGCACCAATTCATAGAAAAAATGCAATTAGAGAATTAGTAGAGTCAGCCGGTCATCAAGTATTATTTTTGCCGAAATACTCTCCAGATTTCAATGATATAGAGCATGATTTTAGTGCTTTAAAGAGAGCCAGAATGTATACTTCTATAGACACTTCTCTGGATGAAGTAATTCGTGAATATTGTGCTTCTTAGTGTCTCCTCCTTATTTAAAATAACTATAGAACATAATAGAAGAGTTAGTAAGCTAGTAAGGGGAGGATGTCACCTTAGTGGTGCAGAGAAGTCTTGAAAGTACTGGTAGGTATAGAGTCTCAATAATAAGACAGGGATAGCATGACAGGGGGATTCCATGAGAAGCTTAAGGTCCCAAACTCAAAGCAAATTTCATGGA
>NZ_JAAHFZ010000097.1:0-12300 GCF_010672795.1 Moorena sp. SIO1G6 | reverse complement strand
CGGAGCGGCTACTGATCAGTCCCCCGAACCAGTTAGCACTTAGTATCTTTAGCAATCTTTGACAGGAATCTTTGACGGTTGGCTTTGAAATTATCGGCATAAATTAAGTCCTATCTCTCCTCTGTTTCCTCCCTCCTGAGCTCAGGAGGGAGGAGTTTTATTGTAGACCTTAAGCGATAATCACCCCCACCAATACCGAACCAGACAAAAATCGTAGGGTGGGCATTGCTCAGGAAGATCAAAATTAGTGAGCCTATAAATGAAATGGGCAATGCCCACCAATACCGAGGCTAAGTTATGAAACACTATCATATCACCTCATAAAAGGTACCCTCAAGGGTACTGCCAAGCCAGGGTTAGATTTGACATTATATAAATGTGTTGATTGAAATTAATTAAAGCAAGAGGTAAAACCCATGCCTTACAAATACTCTAACCCCTGTGTGTTCCAAGTTCCCATCAAATTAGAGGTACCGATTGTGCTCGACCTAGCTGTAGGTGCTAAGCGTAAGTGCTTTACTAAGTATGAGGAAATGGAGATCGAAGAGAACGGAGCGGCTACTGATCAGTCCACCGAACCAGTTACCAGTTAGTTTCTTTAAGAATATTTGACGGCTGGCTTTTAAAGTCTGGGCATAAATTAAGTCCTATCTCTCCTCTCTATCCTCCATCCTAAGCTCAGGATGGAGGAGTTTTATTGTAGACGAAAACCGATACCCTTTATGCCCTGATCTGATCAGCTGCTGAAAAGGTACCCTCAAGGGTACTGCCAAGCCAGGGTTAGATTTGACATTATATAAATGTGTTGATTGAAATTAATTACAGCAAGAGGTAAAACCCATGCCTTACAAATACCATAAACCCTGTGTGTTCCAAGTTCCGATCAAATTAGAAGTACCGATTGTGCTCGACCTAGCTGTAGGTGCTAAGCGTAAGTGCTTTACTAAGTATGAGGAAATGGAACTCGAAGAGAACGGAGCGGGTACTGAGCCAGCCGAACCAGTTACCACTTAATCTCTTTAGCAATCTTTGACAGCTGGCTTTTAAATTCTGGGCATAAATTAAGTCCTATATCTCCTCCCTCCTGAGCTCAGGAGGGAGGAGTTTTATTGTAGACCTTAAGCGATAATCACCCCCACCAATACCGAACCAGACAAAAATCCTAGGGTGGGCATTGCTCAGGAAGATCAAAATTAGTGAGCCTATAAATGAAATGGGCAATGCCCACCAATACCGAGGCTAAGTTATGGGAGACTATCATCAGTTGAAAAAAGGTACCCTCAAGGGTACTGCCAAGCCAGGGTTAGATTTGACATTATATAAATGTGTTGATTGAAATTAATTACAGCAAGAGGTAAAACCCATGCCTTACAAATACTCTAACCCCTGTGTGTTCCAAGTTCCGATCAAATTAGAAGTACCAATTGTGCTCGACCTAGCTGTAGGTGCTAAGCGTAAGTGCTTTACTAAGTATGAGGAAATGGAGATCGAAGAGAACGGAGCGGGTACTGAGCCAGCCGAACCAGTTACCACTTAATCTCTCTAGCAATCTTTGACAAGAATCTTTGACGGCTGGCTTTAAATTAGTTCATAGAAATTAGTTCCTCAAATCCCCCTAGGCTTATCAAGTCAGGGGGGTTTTCTTAACCAGTCTCCTGCTAAGCTTAACGTAAGCATATGCGCTACTTGAGGTGCTACTTGAGGTGCCGTCAGCTGTCAGCCGTCAGCTTAAAATAAACCTCCCACGCTACTTGAGGTGCTTTCTGTAACTCAGCATTATTCGAATGCTGACCTGTTTTATTCTTAACGGTTTCCTCCTTAACCCTGCCGATAGCGCATACGGCGGTTTGCATAACTATCAGGTGCGCTTTCCGTTGGCGAATTAAATTCGCCACGGGTCGCACCTCAGGTACACAGGATTGTTTTCCCACTTCCGACTTCCGACTTCCCTGTTCTCTCTTCCCTGTTCCGGTGATCCGCTGTTCCCTGTTCCCTAAAATTCAGAAATTTGTACCTAACTGAATTGCAAACCGCTGATAGCTGATAGCTGATAGCTGATAACTGATAGCTGAATGCTTACAAGTTAACTAAAAGGTACCCTTAAGGGTACCGCAACTTGTTAGTAAATTATGAGACCATTGGGAGAGATTAAGACTACCTGCCAAACTACCTGATGGAGGGCAAATCATGCCTGACGAAAATATCCACGAATCCTCTTACAACTGTGAATTTGAGATTCCGATCAATTTTTTAGTTCCCTTCTCATTCAAGCCCACATTTGCTCCACAAAAGTGTACCTTCCAACTTTGCAATCACCCTGGTGCTAGTGCCAGTCCGCCACCCTATGGCTTGCGTCTTGATGGACTGCTCACTGGTAATGCCAGAGATATCTATACCTTTGATTTTGAGTACGAGGGCGCAGAGGTATTCCTCGACTACACCAGCACAGGTGAGATCCACATCTACGGAAAAGCCTTCGGTGGACAAAAAGAAGGGAAGAATTACAAAAAAAGGACAACTGACTACTGGGATATCGACTTTACCTACAAAGTTGTGGGACATAAAGACAACGATGCCTATGTCACCGAGAAAGCCTATGGCACATACAAGATTGGCATGGGTAAGGGGACAATCAAGTCTAAGAAGTTCAAGTCCTTTGATCTAGTAGACTACTTCGGTAATCATGAATACTCTTTCCGATTTGGTGATGATACGGAGCACCGGGGCCATAAAGGTATCTCTGGCTGGGGCTGGCTGAATCATAGTGATAGTGGTGCCAAAGATCGTATCTATAAGCACCTAGATTACTCTGACTGGCTATTCGTTGCTAAGATTCCTAAACTATCCATGGCTAAATGGAAGATGATCTGCTGGAGTGGCTTAGCCAGTGCAGTCTGGTGTGAGGATGATCCTAAGAAGTCCGAGCATGATTAGCGATTGGTTATAGCGCCGCGCGCAGTGTTGGGAGATGGGGAGATGGGGAGATGTAAGTGTGGTAAGTGTGGTAAGTGTGGGGGCGCGGGGAGATGGGGAGATGGGGAGATGAAGAGATGGGGAGATGAAGAGATGAGCAACTGGCTACCCAAGACGGCGCTAGCTCCGAAGCTCCCGACTCCCGACTCCCGACTCCCGACTCCCGACTCCCGACTCCCTAAAACGAAGAATGACTAACCACTAATAAATTTCTTGATCTGTTCGAGTTTGTCTTTGTAGGGAGCATAGCGCAACTGCAAATCCAGCCAGAAGGATTTCTTCAGCACGCTTTTTTGGTGAGAAAAGGTATCAAAACCAGCTTTCCCATGATAAGCACCCATGCCACTATCACCAACCCCACCAAATGGTAGGGAAGGAACATTTAGATGCATAACTGTTTCATTCAAGCAAACACCACCAGCAGAGGTCTGTTGCAAAACCTGCTGTTGCTTTGCTTTGTCTCTGGAGAAAAAATATAGGGCTAAGGGTTTTGGTCTTTGGTTAACTATCCCAATCGCTTCATCTAAATTACTGTATTCAATCACAGGTAGAATCGGACCAAAGATTTCCTCTTCCATCACTTTATCCTCTAAGGAAATATTGTCGATGACCGTGGGAGCAATATAGCGCTCTTCTGCATTAGTTTGTCCACCAATTATGATGTCACCATCGTTGAGTAAGCTACTCAAACGCTGATAATGTTTATCACTGATAATCCGAGCATAATCTGGACTTTTGCCTGGATCGTCTCCATAAAATTTATGGATACAGGCTTTGATTTCCTGGAGTAAATCAGATTTAATCTCCCGATTGACCAGCAGATAGTCTGGTGCAACGCAGGTTTGACCGGCATTGAGAAACTTACCCCAAACAATTCGTTTTGCTGTAGTCTCTATCGGCACATCTGTCTCCACAATGCAGGGACTTTTACCCCCCAACTCTAGGGTAACCGGGGTTAGGTGTTTGGCAGCAGCAGTCATGATAATTCTGCCAACTTGGGTGCTGCCGGTGAACAAGATATGGTCGAATTTTTCTGCTAACAGTTCCTGACTAGTTTCTACTCCCCCTTCCACTACAGTAATATAGCTAGGGTCAAAGTTTTTCTGGATAATCTCTGCGATCGCACCAGAGGTGTGAGGGGAGATTTCAGAAGGTTTGATAACGCAACAGTTTCCGGCTGCGATCGCACCCACTAAAGGCGCAATGGCTAGAGCAAATGGATAGTTCCAGGGACTGATAATCAGCACTACTCCCAAGGGTTCGGGATAAATTTGACCCGAGCCTGGAAAATTTGCCATTGAGACCGGGACTCTTTTGGGCTTGACCCAGGATTTAATATGCTTGAGGGTGTGATCAATTTCCTGCACCAGGATAATTTCGGTAGCATAAGATTCAAATTCCGCCTTGTGCAGGTCGGCTTTCAAGCCTTCTAAAATGGCAGTATCATTTTCTAAAATAACTTGCTTGAGGCGCTTGAGTTGGGCGATCCGGAATGCCACATCTTTGGTTTTACCGGTGCTGAAAAAATTGCGCTGCTGAGCCAAAATATCCTTGACTTCACTGGTTTGTAGTTGAAGCATCTTAAAACTTAATCCCTGAACGGAAAAAAAAAATCCTTTTGTTCTGGTTCAAGGTTAGCAATTATTTGATAGGATAGTTTATTGCTAAATACTTGCAAGAGTTGAGTCAGTTTAGCTCCCTGAAAGCATTAAGTACATGACTTACCCATTGCCCCCTAAATCCCCCAACTTTGGGGGACTTTCGTGACTTTGTCCCCCCCAGATTTGGGGGGTTAGGGGGGCAAAACCAAGGAAACTTCCTAAGTCCTAAAGTAATCATTACCTCTGAAAACTCCCGATGCCACTAAAAATTTCAGCACTATTGAGCGATAACAAACCATGGCATCGTCTGGGTTTGCCTGGTTGGACAGTCTCGGTAATTGCGATCGCACTCCTGATTTGCGCACCAGTCCTATTTGTGCTGGGCAGTATGTTCTCCGATTCTTCAGAAGTATGGAGTCATTTAGTCTCCACTGTCTTAGGCAGTTACATTGTCAACTCCCTGTGGTTAATCCTAGGTGTAAGTAGTGGAGTATTAATCCTTGGGGTTTCAACAGCATGGCTAGTAACCATGTGTCGCTTCTGGGGAAGCCGCCTGTTTGAATGGGCTTTACTACTGCCTCTGGCAGCACCAGCCTATTTACTTGCCTATACTTACACCAATATGCTGGACTTTTTTGGACCCGTACAGACCTGGCTGCGGCAGCTGTTTGGCTGGACTAGCGTGCAGGATTATTGGTTTCCCAATGTCCGGTCTCTGTGGGGTGCGATCGCAATGTTGTCTTTAGTGCTGTATCCCTACGTTTACCTAATCACCAGGGTAGCCTTCCTAGAGCAATCCGTGCGTACCCTAGAAGCTGCTCGTTCCCTCGGATGTACCCCTTGGCGTGGCTTCTTCACCGTAGCTCTACCCCTAGCCAGACCAGCGATCATGGCAGGTTTGGCCTTAGCACTGATGGAAACCCTAAGCGACTTTGGGACAGTAGAGTATTTCGGTGTCAGTACCTTCACTACAGGGATATATCGTACCTGGTTAGGAATGGGTGAGAGGTCAGCTGCTGCTCAACTAGCCGCCTGTTTGCTACTATTTGTAATTATTTTAATTCTACTAGAACGCTGGTCTCGTAAGCAATCTCGCTATTATGAGACTAGCAGTAGTTACCAGGGAATCAAGCCATTTCCACTAACTGGGATCAGAGCCATACTCGCGTTTGTAGCCTGTTTCCTTCCCACTGCTCTTGGATTTTTAGCACCTGCAGCATTTTTGCTGCACATGACCATTAAAAATGCCGAGGAAACCTTAGATGATAATTTTTGGCAGCTAGCTACAAATAGTTTACTATTAGCAATTACAACAGCTGCGATTGCTATGGTCTTAGCATTAGTCATGGCTTATGGGCAACGTCTAGTGCCCAAACTAGGGATGCGCTTAGCAGTACGCACTGCTGCCATGGGTTACGCTATCCCTGGTTCAGTGATTGCAGTTGGTGTCTTGATGCCCTTAGGTCAGTTGGACAATATCATTGACAGCTGGATGCGGGATAACTTGGGCATATCCACCGGTTTAATTTTTAGTGGCACCATCATTGCTCTAGTATACGCCTATCTTGTGCGCTTCCTAGCAATTTCATTCAATACCGTTGAATCCAGCCTAGGTAAGATTAAGCCTAGTTTAGATGATGCCTCTCGCAGTCTCGGTTATGGACCTACGCTGACCCTAATTAAAGTTCACGCCCCATTAATGTGGGGAGGATTGTTAACAGCAGCCATGTTAGTGTTTGTGGATGTGATGAAAGAGTTACCAGCAACTCTGATCATGCGACCGTTTAATTTTGACACCCTGGCAGTACGAGTTTACCAGTATGCCTCCGATGAACGATTAATACAGGCATCAGCCCCAGCGTTAGCGATTGTTTTAGTAGGAATTATTCCAGTAATTTTATTGAGTTTAAAGATTGCTAAATCTCAGGGATAATAATGCAGAAGGCAGAAGGCAGAAGGCAGAAGGCAGAAGGCAGAATACAGAAGGCAGAAGGCAGAAGGCAGAATACAGAAGGCAGAATACAGAAGGCAGAAGGCAGAAGGCAGAAGGCAGAAGGCAGAATGAAGCATGAAGAAGGCATAATTCTTAATTCTTAATTCTTAATTCTTAATTCTTAATTCTTAATTCTTCATGGTGTTGGAATCAAAAAAAAGGGAACAGGGAACAGGGAAAAGAGGAGTTTTTGCTTTATCGGCGCTACTCCCTACTCCCTCGGTGCGCTTGACCCGTAATTAAATTCGCCACGGGTCGCACCGCTCCCTACTCCCTAAAACGACAGTACTTGATCTAATTTATAACTGTTATACCCAACCAGCAATATCCATAAGTTGAACTGCTGTAGCACTATTGGGACCATATTGGGAAACACTGGTTGGATCTTCCTTGAAAGGAAAACCAAAGCCCGCAAGTACCGGATCAATCGGTGTTCCAGGAACCACTGGATATTCGCTATTAGCTTGAGCAAAGAAGGTCTGAGCCGTAGGGCTAGTTAGATACTCTAAGAACTTGATACCATTTTCTCGATTAGGAGCTGTTTTAACCAAGCCGCCACCACTGATATTAATGTGGGCACCCCGGTTTCGCTGATTAGGGAAAAATACACCAACTTTCTTGAAGATCCCCTGCTTGGCAGGGTCATCGGATTTAATATAGCGAGGTAGATAATAGGTATTTGCGATCGCAATATCAGCAATCTCAGCCGCAACCGCTTCAATTTGGGCTCGATCATTACCCTGAGGCTTGCGAGCAAAGTTACCCACAAAGCTCTCGACCCATGATTTTACTGCTGGTACACCCAGGCTGGCAATCAGTGACGCCACCAGAGACTGATTATAAACGTTGCTCGATGAGCGGATAGCAATGCGACCTTGCCATTTGGGATCAGCCAAATTTTCGTAGGTTGACAGATCAGCAGGGTTAACTCTGTCTTTGTTATACATAATCACCCGCGCTCGCTTAGTGAAGCCAAACCAGTGATTGTCAGGGTGTCGCAGGTTAGCGGGAATCTTGGAGTTGAGTTCCGATGAATTAACCGGGGCAAAAATACCAGCCTGGTCAGCTTTCCACAGACGACCAGCGTCAACAGTGATTAAGACATCAGCTGGGCTATTGGCCCCCTCACTTATAATCCGTTCTATTAATGGATTTGCTTTCCCCTCAATCAGATTCACTTTAATACCAGTGATGCGGGTGAAGTTATCGTACAAGTCATCATCCGTCTTGTAGTGACGAGAGGAGTAGACATTGACTACCCCATTCTGGGCGGCTGCTCTACGAGGTTTACCCAGTTCACCTAAGGTGTAAGCCGCCATGGCTGTACCACCTGCTAGTAAGATATTTCTTCTATTGATGTTCATCAGCAACTACTACTTTCTCTCCTTAGGGTTGTCGCTAAACTTATGCAGTAGGTATGGTAATCCAGCACCTGAGTTACCATACCTACTGCTATCGCTATAAATTATCGATTAGTTTGTAGATTTTGTAAACTACCTCAGGCGGTCGGATGGCAGATAAATCCTTTTAATCACCCAATTTGACTATATAATTGACCCTATAGTAGATGATTAGGTCAGTGTGTAGAAGAGGAACTTTACTCATTATACTAGAATTGTTTTAATAGCTTATCAGAAATTTCTCTAAAAATTTTTCAGAGGAATAGAGCTGAAAGTTATAGGGCTGCGCCCAGGGCTAGGGAACTTCCGCCCTTAGGAAACAGGCACTGGAAAAGCTTGTCATATAAAGGGTTTAGCAATTATTGCGTCCTTGAATTTGGAAACACCTTTACCAGCATTACTACAATTGATAAGATTTTGCGGCTACTGACTACTGAGCGAGTCGGGAGTCGGGAGTCGGGAGTCGGGAAGAGAGAGTCGGGAAGAGAGAGTCGGGAGTCGGGAAGAGAGAGTCGGGAGTCGGGAGTCGGGAGTCGGGAAGAGAGAGTCGGGAGTCGGGAGTCGGGAGTCGGGAAGAGAGAGTCGGGAGTCGGGAGTCGGGAAGAGAGAATAGTCCTTAATCCTCAGGTGGGCAGTGCCTAGCAACCTACATTGCCAGCTTGGTGAATCTGTCTGCGACCCTGCCCACCCTACAGGAACTTAATCCTCAGGTGGGCAGTGCCTGTGTTATGGAAGTTCTCAATTCGGTGAGGTACTTTAGTCCTGGGTTTTAGGGAGTAGGGAGCAGGGAGTAGGGAGTAGGGGTAAGAATGTGGAGAGTGGGGGGAGTGGTAAAAAATCCTGTGTACCTCATGATTATGAGAATTGCTATATATTAAGTTGAGTTAATATAGCACTACGCATTAAGGTGTTTGACATTGTCTTGATGCAATAGCGAGTGGGGGAAACCCCCAAGACCGCTTAGGTGCGCTTTCCGTTGGCGAATTAAATTCGCCACGGGTCGCACCTCTGCATCGCTCCTAAACTCTGAAACTCAGTCATAGCTTACTTCTGACTTCTGACTTCTTACTTCTGACTTGCGCGTAGCGCTATAACTTCGTTTATGACCGCTTGTTTGTTGTAATTTTTTCTTAAATGAAGTGTGGATTAAACTACCGATAGGATGTAAGCATTCAGCTATCAGCGTGTCGCGTATCAGCTATCAGCTAATGGGCTACTTGAGGTGCTTTTGAATAAAACAAGTAAGCATTGGTTTAATCTCTGTTACATCAGCTGAAGGTTCCATAGCCTGAGCTTTTAGCTGACGGCTGACGGCTGACGGCTGACGGCTGCATGCTTACGATAGGATAACGTTTATGGTCACACTATAGGGTTTTCATTCCCTATTTCGTGAGCGCTGCCCTATAACCCGTCGCCGAGTTTGAAACCACATAGAAATACCTGTAATTGCTAAGGTTAATAAACCAAAGGCATTGAGAAAGGGATAAATCATTTGTAAGTTAATGGCACCAAATTTTCCTTTGTGCAGATCCAAAAGCCAAATAAATTCACTACTTTTATCAGTAAGAACCGCCACCTGAAACAAGGAACCGGTAATCAGAGTCAACAACACTGGCAAGACCATAATTGGCGCAAACCAAGCGTGTAATTGACGTAAACGGACTCTATTAATAGCCATAATTAGATAATAGTAATATAAATTATGCTAAATGAATTGTAGTATTTTTTTATACCATATTCCCTGTTCCCTATTCCCTTTTCCCTATTCCCTTTTCTATAGTAATAGAATTAGAATAATGGTTGCCAAGTTTTACCGCTATCTTTGGATTGTAATATGCCATTCTGATCATTAGCAGCGTATAATAATTCGGGATTAGACGGGGCGATCGCCATATACAAAAATAAGTCTCCTGTTTCTGAGCTTATGGCTTCCCAAGTCCTACCCCCATCGGTACTTTTAAAGAATCCTCCCGACTTTTCTGAAAGGATGTGAAATCCATAAATTACTGTCTTTTCTGCTTCGGATTTCAGAGCCAAACTAGCAACAAGGGACTCTTGAGAATTAGGGACTAAAATCCAGCTTTTTCCACCATCCCTAGTCTCAAATAATCCCAGAGTTGTAGCGGCAAACAGGTGCTCAGGATTGCGCGGGTCAACTACTAAGTTATGGGGATTATCCTCCAGTCCCTGCGCTGGTAATTGATTCCAGGTTTTGCCACCATCTTTTGAAACCAACAAGCCTTGTTTTCCAGAAACCGCCCATCCATAAATTACCTTGGGATTAGCTGGTGCGATCGCTAAAGTCAGAAAGTCTACCCCGAGCAGGGATTGGAGCTGCCAATGTTGCCCTTGATTGTAGCTAGTCAGAAAACCGAGCTTGCCTCCTGATGGTGGATGTAAGCTAGCATAAAAGCGTCCGCTATCCTTAGGATGAGCCACAAAGCTGGTGAAATTAGAACGAGTTTCCCCAACTTGCAGCCATTTCCCTGCCTCAGAACGCTGCAATAAGCCATGATGGGTGGCTACATAGAGGATTTCCGGATTCTCTGGACTAACAGCCATAGCGTGAATATTAGTCTTCTGCCACCACTTCTCAGGAGCATCACTAAGAATAACGTTGTTATTGGTGACATTATTGGTCACTCCTGTTATGGTTGACTGAGTGATATTGGTTTTAATTGTGGTGGGTTGACAACCCATCACCGTAATAGCGACAATACTGTAAATGAAGCAATTTTTTAGCATATCCTTTATCTATACATTCATCTCTACATCAATTGCTTGATTGAAGCGGGTACAAGTGGCCCTACCACCAGTAATCCTAAGATGAATTCTCCCAATCCCAGGGTTGGACTGGTAATTTCAGTTCTGGTAGTTAACGTTTTACTATCCACTGTTGCTGCTTCGGAAACTGTAGCGGTTGCCACAGGAGGAGTTATTGGTACTGATACCGATTCTAGATCAAGCTGGTTTGATAGTCATGGCGTAGTTGCCGCTTCTGGGGTTTGTTGAGCTATGGTTGTTGGTGAGAATTTTCGGTGTGGGGAAGCAAAGGTGTCGTTTCCACGCTTAGCTTGATTGTACCTACTGTAGTATAACTGATTACCTGAGTTGGACATAACCTCAAACTCTGGCTTTATCAGTATTTTTACTTATTGATTTTGGTAGGGCTCACCCTTTATGTGTTCTTTCGTACTACAATTTAAAGTGCGGAAGGTCAGTTACTTTTTGTTTATAAAACATATGTTCGCCATTGAGTTCACTCCTGAAGCTAAGGACGATCTTGGATGGTTTAAAAAAAATGAGCGTAAACTTATTCTTGATGGGATTGAGGCAAATCTGCGCTATGAGCCAACCGTTATTACAGCAAACCGTAAGCAATTACGACCCAACAGAACAGCTAAATGGGAATTGCGGATTGATAGATACAGGGTTTTCTATGACGTAACAAGTGTTGTCCAAATTGTATCCATTGAAGCAGTTGGATTGAAGCTTAGGAACAAACTATACTTTCGCGGAAAAGAACGTCAATTATGAAAACTATTACTGTGCCAGAACACTCAAAGCTGATCAATTATCTGTTAGAACAGGCACGACAACAGAACCTGATTTTGCAATCTGCTGATGGCGAGCAGTTTGTATTAGCTAAGATTATGGATAGGCCAGTGGCCACAGTTGAGGAAAATATCAATGCTCACGTGTTTGAGATTGGCGAGGAAGAGGATTTTGAGGAGGAAATTCAACTAACTCGTCAGAATCTCGAACTGATGAATTTTCTTGATGAACGTTCCGCTAATGTCAAACCTGGTGCAGGTATCTCCATCGAAGAGATTAGGCAGCACCTTGATGAATAATTCTGGTGTATAACTCCATGATTGAGGAGTTGTGCCTCAGGAACAGTGACATCAAGACAGCCCTAGATCTAGCACAAAAGTTATAGCAAATCGTGATGACCAACATCAAAACCCATCCTTGGGATGTGGCAGAACATCTGAAAACCAAAGAAGATATGGCTGCCTATCTCGAAGCTGCTCTTGAAGATGGGGATCCTGCCTTGGTAGTGGCTGCTCTACGGGATATTGCTCGTTCCAAAGCAATGACACAAATTGCTCGCGAAACCGCTCTCGGCCATGAAAGTCTTGATCAGGCGTTGTCGATGGAAGGTAATCCAGACTTCGCCACTGTTCTAAAGGTAATACAGGCACTTGGTGCAACATTTAACCTCTCTAAACCTACCCATCAGCAGGAATGATCTGTATAGCACCAGGTGAAAACCTGGTGGTTGTTGCCGACAAAGCGCGGATCATTATGTTCCGCGCGCCATTCCAATCCC
>NZ_JAAHFZ010000096.1:0-12745 GCF_010672795.1 Moorena sp. SIO1G6 | reverse complement strand
TTCTAGTTAATAATAGCTCATCTTTATAATTTCAATAAAGCTACATTTTGGGCTATAATTTGATGCATTTTTTTTAGTGTATTAACGACTTAAATTATTAGTTTAGCATACTAGGTACTGAAGAACCTCAATTATTAACTCTTTACCGCACTCATTAATGATTTGCTTGTTAGAAGCTAATGCTTGAATTGCCGAGGTAATAAATTCTGATCCGGTGTTGATATCACCAATAACTGGTTCTTGAGCATTTAACCCTGAAGCAAAAGCCAAAACCATAGCAGTTGCAGCAGCAATTAACGTATTTTTTACCTTCATCTTGAGTCTCGTTTAGTTGAGATGATTATGAGCACACAGTTGAGAACACATCTTGAGTGCCCATGACAATTAGCACTGCTTATGGGGCAGTATCAGGAAAACTGGTTAGCGGCACTTATCCATACAATTCCCGAAAGTGTCTAGTGAGGTAACAGTCTATAGGCAACTATAGGGAGAGGGGAGATGAAGAAGATGAGGCGTACTAATTTTATAAAAAAATGCTATTCTTGATAGATAGATTGACAACTAATATGAATCATATTGAGACTTTATTAGTTAATCACTATGATTATTTTTATGTCATTTATCATATATTATAAGTGTCGCATTACTTTGTAAAGGTTTATGCTAAACAACTCTACAGTACTTACGGAATAACTCTAGTTGTAAGGGTGCGTTAATAAGGCACCCTACTGATTAAAGACTCATAACTAACTCACTAAGGACTCAGCACTGACCTGAGTCAAGTCTCGAATCTGCTCAATCAAATTGTTCATACCATCAGTATTGAGGCGATAACTGATGGGATGGGCAATCAGTCGTGCTGTACTCTCATACAAAATGTCAATTTCAATCAAGCCATTCTCTTTCAAGGTACGACCTGTGGACACCAAGTCCACAATTGCCTCCGACATCCCAGTAATCGGACCAAGTTCAACAGAACCATAGAGTGGGATAATTTCCACTGGCAAATCCAGGTTATTGAAATATTCCCGAGCACAGTGAACAAACTTGGAGGCTACGCGACCATGAGCTGGCAAATCCAAAGGGCTTAGATAAGAGCTAGCTGCACGAACTGCCAATGACATGCGACAATAACCAAAGTGTAAGTCACCTAAAGTAGCCACTGCCGGGGTTTTTTCCCGTAGCACATCGTAACCAACTATCCCCAACTGAGCTTGACCATATTCCACGTAAACCGGTACATCTTGAGCTCGTACCAGTAGAGCTTGAGCAGTTTGACTGGGGTCTTGAATCTGGAGTTGGCGGTTGGCGGAGTCTAGGAAGGTACTAAAGTCTAAGCCAACGGATTGCAGTAGCTTGATGCTGTCTTTTAGGAGTGCGCCTTTGGGTAATGCGATGGTAATCATATGAGGAGCTTCGGGAGCTTTGGCAGGGGGTCAATTAGTTCACTGATCAGATCAACTATACCTGTAGAAGCTCAATTATAGAAGCCCGTGCTCCTCAAATTATCACCAACCCGATCATGTCCTTAGGTGCGCTCTTAGCACTAAGAATTAAATTCGCTTGATTGTCGCACCTGTTGAATACTTATGATTCCGGGGGGTAAGTCATTAGTTATTTGTTAAACGTTTAAATCAGGAATCAGCTCTAGCACAGTTTTTTTAATGAAATCCCGCTGATAAAAGTCAGGATCAACAATCCTTCGATTCCAGACCACAATGTCTAAATCTATACAGCGCGGTCCATTTTTATTGGGTAGGTGCGCTTTCCGTTGGCGAATTAAATTCGCCACGGGTCGCACCTCTTGCTTAACCCGCCCTTGGTCAATTTCGACTTGTTTAAGTTTTTGACGAAAGGTCTCAAAACCGTCTTCTGTATGAATTAAAAAGGCACCATTTAGAAAATCCGGTTGATCAGTAAAGCCTATGGGTTTTGTTAGGTAAAATCGAGATTCATTAACAAAATTATCAATTTTTGATAATTTATCTTTTGCTAGCTTTACATTTTTATTAGGTTCAATGTTAGAGCCAACACTTACTACCACTTCATTCACTACCACTTCATTCACTACCACTTCATTCATCGTTTAGCACTCAATTCTATAGACACAGAATCGGAAAATCGCAAAGCAAAAGGTTTATCAACTTTAACCTTAGCCCATATTATCCGGTGATTTTCCATTACAATATCTAAAATCATCTGGGTTAGCTTTTCTAGTAAATTAAACTCACTTTCTTCCACTGCTTTAATTACACGCTTAGTTAGGGTTTTATAATTTAGGGTATCTTCAACGCGATCGCTTTTTGTAGAATTTCCTGGGGTAAAGCCAGCCTTAATATTAATCACAACATCTTGTTTAGTTTTTCTTTCCCAGTCATTAAAGCCAATTATCGTTCTGAGTCTTAAATTTTTTATCTCCAGCAGCGCTTCAACATAACTGTGTTGTTTTTTGCTCCCGAAATCATTAACTTTTATTGATGTAATATCAGTAAGTTGTGTCATATCTTTGATGTATCTAGTCTTGATTAAGTTTATTGTCAGCTATCAGCCGTAAGCTATCAGCCATCAGCTGATGCGCTACGCCCACGCTACTTGAGGTGCCTTCAGCTAGCAGAATCAGATATCAGTTATCAGATATCAGTTATAATTGAAAAGCTTAGGGCTTACAGTTGATTACAAATGTTGACCACCATCTACAAATAATAACTGTCCGGTAACAAATTGATTAGAGAGCAAATAGCGAACAGCCTGACAAATCTGCGACTCATTGCCCTGGCTATGCATGGGTACTCTTTGTCTAAGTTTTTCGATATACTGTTCACTTGCCCCGGCTGGAAGTAAAATCCACCCAGGGCAAATTCCATTCACTCGAATATTTGGAGCTAATTCCCAAGCTGCCATTTCGGTTAAGTTAGCCAAGGCTTTCTTAGCTAATGTATAAGCAGAATAGGAAAAATCATTCTTGTTGATTCTGGTATCAATAATATTGATAATGTTCCCTTTTTGATAAAGACGAGCAAAATCACGGGTAAAGAAATACGGAGCCTTAAAGTTTACAGCAAAGTGACTGTCAAACAAGTCAAGTTCCGTTTCTTTTAGGGTTGCTGGTTCAAAAATAGAAGCATTATTCACCAACACATCAAGCTCAGGAACATCTGCTTTCACCTTTGGCAAAAGATTGAGCATATCTTGGTCACAGGTTAGATCAGCTTGGTAAAACCGACAATTTCGGTCTAGGGACTGGATCTGTTTCCCTAGGATTTCCGCGTCTTGGCGAGAACTGTTGTAATGAATCGCTAGATCATAGCCGTGTTTCGCTAAGTCTAATGCGATCGCTTTACCAATCCTTTTGGTGCCACCTGTAACCAATGCCCAAGCCATACTGGTTTGTCTTTCTAGCCTTTAAATGATAATTACCTTGTGATTAACTGTATCTTAACTAAGACAGTATATCAAGTAGCTGATCCCATTTATCAATAAATTGGGTGTTTACAAGTTCGTTAATAACCCACGCTACAGATAGAGTACCTGCGTAAGTCGTATAATTTTTACTTAGGTGCGCTCTTACTTGGCGAATTAAATTAGCTCAAGGCGCGCGCCTTCGGGTCGCACCTATTGATAGTGAACCGTCAACCGTCAACTATCAACAAAATCGATTAATTGCTAATCGCTAAACAATGCGTATCCTTTTAGTAGATGATGAAATTGAGCTGACTGACCCCCTGTCTCGGGTATTAACTCGTGAAGGTTACACTGTAGATGTGGCTTATAATGGGGCGTCAGGAAATGAGTTAGCTGCCCTTGGCGCTTATGACTTGTTAATCTTAGACTGGATGCTACCGCACATTTCTGGGTTGGAAATTTGCCAACAAATGCGATCGCATGACGCCACTACCCCAGTTCTTTTTCTAACCGCCAAGGACACTGTAGATGACCGAGTCATGGGATTAGATGCTGGTGCTGACGACTATCTAGTTAAACCATTTGAACTGCGGGAGTTACTCGCTAGAGTCCGGGCTCTGCTTCGGCGTTCTGCTGCGACTGATGCCCATCCCAGCCAGCGGTTACGGGTTGGACAATTAGAATTAGACTTAAACAATCAAATTGCTTATCGCCACGGACACCCAATTGAGCTATCGGAAAAAGAAAGTCAACTGCTAGGGTACTTCATGAGCCATGTTGGTCTATTATTATCTCACAAGCAAATTTATCAACATTTGTGGCCATCCGAGGAAATCCCAAAAAGTAACAATTTAGCTGCTCTAGTTCGTTTGTTGCGTCGCAAAATCGAAATTAAGGGTTCCGCCCCCCTGATCCATACAGTTTATGGTAAGGGTTATCGGTTTGGTTGATTGTTATTTGTTAATAAACAACTTATTTAACTTGTTGACAAGTTATACTACAGGGGCTAAAGGACATGCGATGCAGCCGACATGGTCCGTATTTTTGCAGTGCTAACCGATGCTTTTTGGTACCATAGCCCATGTTTGCTGTCAAATCATACTCTGAATACTTGGCAGCTAGACGAATGATTAAATCATCACGCCACACCTTGGCTACAATACTGGCCGCTGCAATATGAAGCGATCGCTGATCCCCCTTTACTAGATTTCGTTGTGCTATCGGTAAATCTGGCAACACCTGTAACCCATCAATCAGACAAATATCGGGCTTAACTTTTAATTTAAGCACAGCCCGTTTCATAGCTAACAATGACGCCTGTAAGATATTGAGCTGGTCAATTTCTGCACTAGTGGCATAACCAATAGTCCAATCCAGTGCCAATCCCTGAATTTCTTCAGACAGCCTTTGGCGTCGTTTCCGGGACAACTTTTTACTATCTTTAACGCCAGCTAGAGCCAGTTGTGGCAGGACAGATACAGGTAAAATCACTGCTGCTGCCACCACTGGACCAAATAAGGCACCTCGCCCTACTTCATCTACTCCAGCCACTAAGGAGGGAGTACCGGATAAATCCGGTAACTCACACACTTCAGTGGCTTTGTCCGTGTTCATTTATCCAATGCTGAAGAACGGCGACGGCGGCGGCGCACTATGGGGGGACTGTTAATAGTGCCATTGGTAGTACTCAGTTGATCAGATTCAGTTTCTGGAATTGGTGTGGCAGCAGTAGATTGCACCAATTCTGATTCATCTAACTCTAGCTGATCGTCGATGGAGGATTGACTATTAGTTGAATCGGTAGTTGAATCGGTAGTTAAATCAGTAGTTGAATCGGTAGTTGAATCGGTAGTTGTATTGGATAATTCTTCTTCATTATCCTCGATTTTTTCTCCCGGCAGTAACACTGAGATAATTGCTGACCTAGGATCTTTCACCTCTCGGTCTAAATGTAGTATAGGGGAAATGCCCATCAACCCATAAACATCTTGTTCTTCTGGGCTCATTTCAACCCTGACCAATTCTGGTGGTTCCTTCTCTTGAGCAAACTTGACTAGCTGGGGTTTTTCTACTCCTGAGGTGGATACCTCGGCTTCTGTGATGGCATCAAAGTTGGATGAGACAGAGATCACCCTATTTACTCCCCTAGTAATTGGTTCTTCCCTAATCACGGGGTCATCAATACGACGGCGGCGGCGGCGGCGATTATTTACCGCTCCCCGTTCCTGATAACTGGGGTGATTGAGCAAGTCCAACTCCTGATCATTCTCAGGAGATAACTCTACGGGTTCGGGGAACTCTGGAATGCTTCGCTCCGTCGGTGACGGGATCGGTGCTAAGGTCTCTAGTGCTTCTGCTTCCACTTCACCAGGAAGATGTACCAGATGACCTAACCCGCCACAGGTAGCGCAGGTTTTACCAAACAACTCGTAAATATTTTGCCCTTGGCGCTTGCGAGTCAGTTCCACCAAGCCAAGTTCTGAAAGCTGGGCAATCTGGGGTCGGGCTTTGTCCTCTTTTAGGGCTTGATTGAAGTGTTCGAGAACCTGCAACTGATCCCGCCTAGTGTCCATATCAATAAAGTCAACAACGATCACCCCAGCTAGGTTACGTAGGCGCAGCTGGCGGGCAATTTCTGTTGCTGCCTCACAGTTAGTCCACAGAACCGTTTCCCGTGCTGTAGCTGAGCGGGTAAAGGAACCAGAGTTCACATCAATTACAGTTAGGGCTTCGGTAGGTTCAATGATAATGTAGCCACCAGATGGTAAATCTACTCTTGGCTTGAGGGCTTCTCGAATTGCAGCATTGACCCGGAAGTATGCCAAAATTGGCATGCGATCGCGATGATGGTCAATCAAGACCCCTTCTGGTGCTTGACCTCCGCTCCAGCTCAACAAGTGTTGTTTAACCCGTTTGACTGCAGTACTAGAATCGACCACAATCCGATTAACATCAGCAGTGTACATATCCCGGAGGACACGCTGAATAAAATCATCATCCCGATTAAGTAGGGCTGGTGCTCTGGTAGAGGTTGCTTCGAGCTGGACAGCTTCCCATTGTTTTTGCAGGTTTTCCAAATCTTCCATAATGGCTTCTTCGGCTCTGCCTTCAGCTTCGGTGCGCACCAGCACTCCCATGCCCGATGGTTTGATTAGAATTGCTAGAGCTCTGAGGCGATTGCGTTCACTTTCGCTCTTAATCCGCCGAGACAAGTTCACTCCTCGGCCATAAGGCATCAGCACCAAATAGCGACCGGGTAAGCTAATATTACCTGTGAGCCTTGGCCCTTTGTTACCAGTGGGTTCTTTCATCACTTGTACCAACACCTTCTGCTGGGGAGTCAGCAGTTCGGTGATCGCACCAGACCGGCGTTTCAAGCGCAATGGTCCTAAGTCTGTCACATGAATAAAACCATTGCGATCGGGATCACCAATGTTGACAAATGCTGCATCAATACCCGGTAAGACATTTTCTACAACGCCGAGATAAATATCACCGACCTGGTGATTACCGGTGGCAACTACTAGTTCTTGAATTTGATCTTCCCAAAATACAGCAGCAAGTTGATGTTGCTCTGCAATAATAATTTGCTTTGGCATGCAATTTCCTCAAAACTTGGTAGTACGCTTAGTCCTACAGTTAACGATAGGAGTCGTACTCTATTTCTAGGTCTGAAATGTTCGGTGATTTACTGCCATTAAACTGATCGGCCACAGGGACTAATAAATAGACTATGAATAATTAGAGTATTTTGTTGCTCATTGTTTGAGGGACAACTTTAGTCAATGGCTGTAGTCAATGGCTGTAGTTAATGGCTGTAGTTAATGGCTGTAGTCAATGGCCCTGAAACTGTCTCGAAGCCCCTTCTGTTTAGAGGGGGGTGCTGACAGGGGGTTTTGTGGTTTGGTGAATGGGATTGTAGCGGCTCTGTTGATTGTACCACTTGGAGGCGCGACATTGGTTCTATACTTTAAGACTCGCTTTCCACTAGGATCTTCTGTCCCAAAGTCGAAAATTTTTGAGGTGCGACCCGAAGGCGCGACCCAAGGCCGCGAGCAATCCCTCGCGGCCTTGGAGGCGCGGACAAACAGCGAATTTAATTCGCCAAGGTCAAGGGCACCTAATTAACTTGAGTTTTTCCACAACTGCTTCATACAGATAAATTTAACCCGGTAATTCTCGGCAGATGCCGGAAGCCGTGTATAGCACGTCAATTGTTAATTGACGAGGAGGTATCTCTTTTGGCTTTCAGGAAAAAATCCCAAAAGCGCTTTTGCTTACAGCCAATGCATTTACTACAGAATAACTTAACTATTGTTTGATACTTCAATGGCTCTCAGCTCGATTATTGCTTCTGGAGTCTTTATCAGCAGACTCCCAAATCTCAAGCTTCTGTGGCTGTTACGGCAATTATACCAGGTAAATCCGACGACTTTCCGGAAACTTCCGGAGAATCATTGATTAGGACTTACAAGTCAGTTGACCCCTTATCGGCATTGTTCGGGATTTACCACAAACTACCGAATTGGCACCAATCTATCCAAAAGTTCTGATTTTTTATTAGCTTGAGTATTTCCTGACTAGAGGTCAAGATATTCTTCAGGGTTTCTGTCTATATCTCCTGAATCTCCCTGTTTCAGCAGCTTTACTGCTTAGATTTAGGGTTTACAGGCACACATGTTTGCATTGTTGGGGATGTGTTATGTCCTGATCCCCTGTTGATTCGCCTACTCAAGGGTTTCCCGCTTGTCTTTCTGACTGGGGTTTCGACGATTCCCGCCCTACCATTGAGAGATTGACGACGAATTGGTTTGTCCTGTCGTGGTTAACACTAGAACCAAAGTTAATAGGCTTCGACCCTGCCGGACTGCTAACGGTGAATTTTCACACAGCCTTAGCTAGCTTCAATCATCATAGCATATCAATTCTTTTGATAACTCAAGGGAAACTCACATTGAACGCACCGGAACTAATTCAAAGATTGATAGTTGGGGATTCTTTCGCTAATAGAAAATATCTATTAAAGTTCTTGCAGGAATTGGTTGTGCCTAAGGAGCGAAATCTCCTTTCTCTTGGTGCCCGTTCCCGTGGGCGTTGGAACCTCACCGGGATAGCACCACTGCCGTACCGATCTGATCGTAGCCTAGAAGCTTAGGCTTCAGGTGCGACTCGTGGCGAATTTAATTCGCCAAGTAAGAGCGCACCTATCCAATTTCAAAGCTGGTTTCGGTTACCCCACCCAAATTATAAAATATGGCTAGGGACTGCGCTCAACAATTTTGTTCAATTAATTTTGACTGTTTGAGATTGCCGCAGAGACTGAATAGTTGTGATCGTATGCTCAGCCACCAAGCCAATTTCCGCCATGGTATTAAAGCGTCCCATTCCAAACCGGATGGAGGCATAAGCCAGATTTTCCGGATGTCCTAGGGCTAATAGTACGTGGGAAGGAGCTACAGTTGCCGAGGAACAAGCTGAGCCAGAAGAAACGGCTGCCACAGGCTGTAATCCTAGCATCAGGGCTGCGCCATCTACTCCCTCCACACTAATGTTAAGGTTTCCGGACAATCGCTGGGTAGGATGACCATTGATCTGGATACCTTCTAGTCTAGAGAGAGATTTCCACAGACTCTCCCGCAGTTCCATCAACCGTTGAGATTCTGAGGGTTGTTCTTCTAACCCCAGTTCTATAGCCTTAGCGAACCCCACAATCTGAGGGGTATAAAGTGTACCAGAACGCATCCCTCGTTCATGCCCACCGCCATGGAGCTGGGGTGCAAGCCTTACTCTGGGGTTACGACGCCGGAAATAGAGAGCCCCAATGCCCTTTGGTCCATAAATTTTATGGGCTGTCAAGGACATTAAATCAATCTTCATCGACTGCACATCCAAGGGGATTTTGCCAATAGCCTGGGCAGCATCTGTATGGAAGAGTACATTGTGCTGGCGACAAATATCCCCAATCTCGGCCAAAGGCTGCAACACTCCAATTTCATTATTGGCTGCCATGACTGAGACTAAAATGGTATCAGGACGGAAAGCCTGCTCTAGCTGGCCTAAATCCACTAGTCCATCAGCTTTTACCGGTAGAAATGTCACCTCAAACCCTAGGGTTTCTAAATAATGACAGGGGTCAAGAACAGCATTGTGTTCAGTTTGCACGGTAATCAGGTGACGTCCTTTACTTAAATAAGCCTCAGCCACCCCTTTAATGGCTAGATTGTTAGCCTCTGTGGCACCACTCGTAAAAATGATCTCGACCGGTGTGGCATGAATAGCATCTGCCAGAATCTGACGCCCTTGTTTCACCGCCGCTTCAGCTTCCCAGCCATAGGTATGGCTGATACTGGATGGATTGCCAAAATGTTCAGTGAAGTAGGGTAACATTGCCTCAAGCACCCGTTGATCCATAGGTGTTGTGGCATGGCAGTCTAGGTAAATTGGGCGATGCATGGTTTTTCGTTGATTAAAAATTGCAGCTGGATATTCCGCCTACACTCGTAGAGTTAGGAGGGGAGGAATGCTGCATTAAACTAATGGTTTCCCTGATTTCCATAGGACTGCTAAGGGATACATTATTATCAACTTCCTCCCCATCACCTGATCACCCCATGATCACGTGCGACCCGTGGCGAATTAAATTAGCAAACGGAAAGCGCACCTAAGAGGTTTGACAACTCAAATCAGATTCCTAGATCTCGAGTCAACAGTTTTTGAGACTGTTTTCTTGGATGACCAATGGCTACAGGTGAAAATCCCATAAATCACATTATCCAATGGCTGCTTGTGGATGGTTCCTTGTCCATTTTCCATTTTTTGGCAGCTTTCGCTGCTCATTCTCCTCACAACGCACTCCACCCTTTAAGAATTTAGTGCAGTTCATCAAAACGGCAATTTTGACTGAATACGCTTTAACTCGAGACATGTTGAACAGATTGATTTAATTTTCCCTGGTGTCAAGGCAGAATTAACTACACGAGTTTTGAGACCACATTTAGGACAGATGGGTTGGTGATTAATGATCACCCACATGCCCCACTTGAACTGAATTACCTTTTCAAGCTCAAGCTGTTTCAGTCCTTGGGCAAGTCGCTCTTCTGAATACCGGCACTTCCTGTTCAATTCATCTTGAGTCAGTTTCCCATAGTCAGATGTACAGAGTAGATGAACGATTTTACCACAAGTTTCTTGTAAGTTACTTACTTGTTCTTGGGGAGCTACAGGCTTCTCCGGTTTGGTGTAGCGGGGAGGGCACAGTGGGTAGCTCGAGAAATTCACTCGATTGTGTGTAGTGACTTTCTGTGTAGTGACTTTCTGCTTCCAACGGACTAACGTTGAAGAACCAGCGTGGCCACTTGTAATGGGAATGTAGCACTGATCTGACTTAAGTTTGAGTTGCTGATTTTCCTGAGCAAGGGTATTGCTTTGGTTAGCCGTTACCCTTTTCTCCCAGTTCTGATGCTTTAACATATGGTGTAGATGTTCAACCCTTTTCACAACCATCCTAGTTTTGTTAAAAATATTGAACAACCGTGATTATACGTAAGATACTCTTTTGCCCACCGGGGAGTTACCACTGAGTTTTCACGGAGAAGATTAGGGATGGTCCATTCATGTTTGGGCAGCATGGTGGTATGGACGCCCTTCGCTTGTGGCTATGCGATCGCATGGTTGCCAGCTGGGGTCAATTTCGATCAGGGTGCTCCCTACCAAAGCCGAGAATGGCCACGCCCGAGCCTACACTTACCGGATCGGGAAGTGTTAAATTATCTCACCAGAACACATTGGTAAAAAAATTGGACACAAGTAAAAACAGTTCCTTAAAACACAGCAAAATTCACCAAAGGCTAAGTCAATTGATTAAGGTACTGGCTCAAAAATTGGGTAGTGTCCGGGAACTTGCTAGGCAAGTCAATGTCACTAACAATACCTTGACAAACTGGATGAATTTTGATAACACTCCTAGCTTAGAGAAGCTAGAGAGGCTGGCTAAAGGTATTGGTTGGACAACGGAAGAGTTGATCAGCTTCTTGGTCAGTGAGGAAAACCCGATCGAAGCCATTGAACGGAACCAGAAATATAGTTCGTCTACTTTGACACCACCTATTTCCATGGAGCAAATTTTGGCAGAGCTTCAGTGGCGACCAGTAGAGCAATTAGTTGAGATTAATTTAGCGATCGCTAAACGGTTGCAAAGGGAATTCAGTGGCTCGACGGATACCACCGGCCTAGAGGAGGTGTTAAATCAGTCTCCTAAATTTGAGGAACTCAAGGGAGTTAAATTTATTTCGCTGAGCTTAAAGGCGAGGCGACGATTAAAGAATTGGGTAACAATCTGCCAAAGTTATGTAGGCTTGAGTCCAGAGGAATTCATCCAAGTTGCTGTCGAGAAGCACAAAATTGACCCAGGGACGTTTGGGCTATTTTATAAGAGCATCATGGAACTCTCTAGTACTCCGTTTCCCCAGAGTTACTATGAGTGGCTTTTCCCGTTAATTTGTCCAGTGAGTGGTTGGATTGGGTCAGCACAAGAAACTCCTATTCTAGATTTTTCGAGAACTTACACAGAAACTTATACAGAACCTTGGAGTCATTTTATTGAGAATTTAGAAGACAGTAGTAATGGAGTGACTACCAAGTCTAGTTCAGTCCTGTGTTAAGCAGGTTTTGTTAACGGTTGACGATTGACGGTTGACGGTTGACTGTCAAGGCTGAAGATAAGCAAACTGTCTACAAATAAACCATTGCGTTAATGCTGCACTTTAAATCAAAAGTTTAGATTGAAATAGCAATCCGTCTAGGAATTGTGATAATTTTTGTTCCGGTGATCCGCTGTTCCCTTTGCTAAAGTTTAGATCAAATCACAGACTACCCGAAAACCAAAGGAGATATATTTGACACTCCCCGTCCTTAAAGGACGGGGAGTGTCAACAGTTGGGATAGCCATTCCAAGGCTAAGGTTTCGTCAATAGGGTGCTTGTTGTGTTGGTGCTGATACTCCTCTAAATCTAGTCCTTCAATGTATTCGAGCACCATGCAGTTTAAGCTGATCTCGTGGTTTCTGGGGGAGAAGATAAAGGTTCCTTCTGATTTGGTAATTCCTGGATGATTCAGCTGACTCAACACCCATGCTTCTTGCTCAAACAGCTCAATTGCCCGAGATTGATAGTCAGTCAAGACTTTGAGAACTTTGAGAGTGTTGTGATTACTTTTTTGAGAGCTGATTTGTAAACAAAAAATTAAGACGCTAATCTTCTTGTCATTAAACGAATTAATGAACCATATATCATCCCTGTACTCATTTGTGTATATAACTCATAGTCTTTACTCAAGCGTCTAAATC
>NZ_JAAHFZ010000095.1:0-12778 GCF_010672795.1 Moorena sp. SIO1G6 | reverse complement strand
ATCCCATCAACGACGAGCCAAGAGCCTATTTCGTTTGGGATTTGATTATCTGCGCTCAATTTTCACCAATCTTGACCACCACTTCCCAGCTTTTCTTAACTCTCTCCATTTTTTGTCCTGTACTTAGATAAACGATAAGTATTAGCTGTATCAATAGCTTGGCGATAGTAGAGGTTATAGTGGGACTAAGCGCGATAATTCAAGGCATAAATAGTGCTATGCTATATAGGGTAAGTTTTTTAGGTTGATTACTTTTTCCGTCCAATCCCATGAAAGAAACTGTTTCCACAGCAATGCCTCCATGCTTCGAGAGATGGTGCAAGCGTTTTGATGATATCTTTCACACAAAAGCTCAAAAAAAAGAGTTTAGGCACTATCTAGGGGGATTATTGGGAGAAAGTGAACGGAAAAACCTATCTCAGATTGCCGGAAACGCTGTAGATGTCTCATACCACAGCCTACGGCATTTTGCGGTGCGAGCTTCCTGGAGTGAACAAGAGATTAACGAACGCCGGTTGCAAGTGATGAATAGCTGTCGTCAGACCAAAATCCCTGCGCTTTTGGCGCACGCTACGCGAACGTGGATTTGCACTAATTGTAGACGACAGCGGACAAAGCGCTTTTGGCGCACGCTACGCGAACGGAAAAGTGGAAACTTCACCGAAGGTGTCGGTCTGCCTTACATTGGGGAAATCGGGAAAACGGATAATGGAATTGTGGTGGTAACAACCCATCTGTATGATGGTCGAAAAAGTCTACCGTTAGATCTTGAGTTATATCAACACGGGAACTCATTGCCCCAGGGAAAAAAAGATCCAGCCTTCCTGAAGAAACCGGAGCTAGCCTTGGGGTTAATTGATAAGACATTAAGTCGGGGATATCATCCAGGAATGGTCCTGATAGATGCTGGATATGGAAACAATACATCATTTTTATTAGAGCTAGAAAATCGACAACTCAAGTATTTAGTCCGAATCGCTAAAAAATGCGCCAAAAGCGCACGCTACGCGAACGAAAAGTGAGTGACCCGAACGCCAAAAATTCGGGAGTTACTATTCGGGTTGATGAGTTAGCCCAAAGCCTTCCGGATGAGGCTTTCACAGAAGTTCAACTAAATCTAAATAAGTCAAAAACCCTGTGGGTTGCCACCCTCGAAGTAGAAATATCTCGTCTGAGTGGAAAAAGAAGTCTGGCTATCGTCATGAATCAACCGACTTTTAGTCAAGCCACAGATATTGCGGTGCGACCCAAGGGCGATTTACTCGCCCTAGGAGGCGCGCACCGTGACTATTTTTTGACAAATGTCGAAACGGATGTGGTCACTCCCCAATGGGTGGTCGAGACTTACGCTCAACGAAATTGGGTGGAAGTATTTTATCGGGAGCAAGCGTGGTGGTTGGGACTCAAAGAATATCAAGTTCGCCATAAACGCAGCTTGATGAGGCATTTTATCTTGGTCATGTGTGCCTATACTTTTATTCTTTGGCATCAATTAACTGGGGGATTGCGAAGACGATGGGCATCGAAACCTTTAAAGACATTTGCTGAAGCTTTAGAGGCTTTTCGCAGTGCCATGTCTTGCCGTTTTGTTCATTGGCTCCAGGAAAATCCGGACGTATTTATCAGATATAAAGCGAGTAAGGGCTATATTTGGGCTTGATTTTGGCTAAAGTCCCAATAGACGTAATCTAGTTCTTCGTTTAGCTGCTTGGTAGGGAGCTGTAGCAGCTGCTGGGTCAGTTCATCTACCTGAGGTTTATTGCTCATAATTTTTCGGTAATGGCTGAGGGCTAGATCGATAAATTCTTCATCTTTACCAAAATTATTTTGGTCTTTGACCAGCAACAGCCTATCCATATTGTCCTTGATCAGCGCTTCTAATTCCTGATCAGAGTTGAGGTTGTAAAGCAGGATATTTTTCAGCAGTTCATCTAGAATAACTTCTAAATAATGGCTTCCGCTTTTATTCGAGGTATTTTTTACGATATCATTAGTCATAAACGGTAAGTAACTAAGGGAGTTTTGTAGAATTGCATTCTGGAATTTTAATCTTTTGATTAACTTTTATTTTTGATTTCTTATTTCTGATTTTTTTTATTATTTTAGTAAGTTTTTACCTGCCGTCCTGATTAATAAATGTCGGGATTATGTTAATGCTATTTTGATTATATTTGAGTTGATATAAATGCTTGACAAATGGATCGTAATAGCTGCTAATCTCGTAGCGAGATTTTATAATATCCTGATTTAATATTACATCTATCTCCTTTTGTTGATTTAAAGTATAGCGCTTTTTATCCTCATGAGGTACACATATTTTTTTACCTCTTCCCACTTCCGACTTCCCTCTTCCGACTTCCCTCTTCCCTCTTCCGAAGTCCCTGCTCCCTGCTCCCTGCTCCCTGCTCCCTGCTCCCTAAAACCCAAAAACTTGTACCTTACTAGATTAAAAACCGCTATATTTTGATACTGTTGGTGTTATTCAAGGTTAATTGGTAGACTTTTCCTAACCAAAAAAGCCAAGATAAAAACAGCAGCCAAGGTATTTATGAGCTTTAGCAATTGAGTTTTGTTCACAATGGTTTTCCTTGATACTCGCCTGTGAGAGTTTTGAGGAACTTGACAATCAGACCAATATCGTTTGGCGACAGTGGGCGTCCCAATTCATATTTGCCCATTATCGTCACAGCTTCTTCAAGAGTTTCAGCTGAACCGTCGTGAAAATATGGTGATGTTAGAGCCACGTTCCGCAAACTGGGAACCTTAAATACATAACGATCACGTTCATTGCCAGTGACATTAAAGCGTCCCAAATCAGCTTTGGTAAGCTTACCGCGATCTTTGAAGTAATCCCCAAACAGACCAAAAGCCTGGAACATATTACTGCCGACATTGACTCCTTGGTGACAGCTAACACAGCCATAGGCTTTAAACAGACGATAGCCTTCTTTTTCTGAGGAGGAGAGGGCATTTTTATGGCCGCGCAAAAATTGGTCAAAGCGTGAGTTGGGAGTGTAAAGCGATCTTTCAAAAGTAGCGATCGCATCCTTGATGTTGTCGCTGTTGATACCATCTTTATACAGTTGGTTAAATAGTGAGACATACTCAGGGGATTGCTTGAGCTTACTGAGGATTTCTTGCCAATTAGAACCCATTTCATGCTCTGCATGGATTGGTCTATCAATCTGTTCCTCCAGGGTTTCAACGCTTCCATCCCAATGTTGCTTAAAATTGAATCCACTGTTGAAGACTGTGGGTGCATTAATCAAGCCAATCCTATTGTTGATCCCAATTGAACGCACCATTTGGTCTGTACCACCGGTATTTAGATTGTGGCAGCTAGCACAAGAGATGGTGTTATCCTGTGACAGTCGGGGGTCATGAAAAAGCGCCTTGCCCAGTTTAACCTTGTCTTTGTTTAGTTCTAATTTGAGTGGTATTGGCTGAATTGGTTCATCAAATAAAAGACTATAGTCTGAGGAGTTGACCATATAGTTGATTGATTTATATGGTAATTTATAATAATTATTTATGGAAATTAAAATTATAATAATAAATATAACCAAATAAATATAAAAAATATTTTTGATATCACTAGTTTTATTCTACGGATCAACCATTAAAGTCTAACAATAATTATGATTATTGTTAGACTTTAATGGTTGATTGTCCATGGGCCACATTTGAAGGTTCAGAAGATAACCCGCTCACCGACTAACCGACTAACCTACACCTGTTCACCATCTGTAGCTCGAATAAATGAAATTGGTATTAGTTAGTATGACCCTATTTGAAGTTCATCAAATGACCGAACCACAAGTCAACCGTAATATTACTGACAATTCGTCATTTGTAATTGATAATTCAGGGTAAATTACCGATTATATCCAATCAGTTTGACTAATTATGATATCTCTTCTCTGGTAATTTGTACTTGGTAATTTGTACTTGGTAGTTGACGATTCACCATTACCGATTGCCCATTACCAAAACAGGGACTATTTGGTATAGCATAATTCAAAAGTCAGAAGTCAGAAGTCAGAAGTCAAACTCTTGCGCTTACTTAGGTTTGAGACTTTTGTCATGTCCTAACTGCCCTGGCGACTGCTATAAGTGATTAACCGGACTTGATATAACGACTAACGACTAACGACTAACCACTTAAAAAAAAAATTACCCGGACTGACTATAATTTTCCTGGTAGAGATTAGGCGAGATCATATCAAAGCTATATCCGATTTTATTATGGAAACATCTGAATACACTCAGCTCAATCCATTTCTCCAGGCTCGTGAGTACTTTGAAGAAATTCTTAATTGGCTCTGTTCTGAAGAAGCATACCGTCTCACCTATTACCAGATAGAAGAAAACCTCTGGATCAATGGTATGGAACTGTTGCGGCAACTGCTACAAGGTTATCTGGATTGGCGGGGAGACAATCAGCCAGAAGCACTGTACCCAAGAAGGCAGGGTAGGTACTCTACCCAGGTCAATCCCCAGCCTGGAAGTGATTGGGGTATTGTCCAAAATAGGGATAATTTGTACTCGGATGCAAGAGGGGGAAGAGAGGGCATCAGGGGAGAAAGGGGAGGTAAACAATTGTCATCTTATCCCACCAGTAGGCAACCCAGCCTAAGGACTATCTTCGGAACAGTGAGACTGAATCGTTTTAATGCTAGTTCCCAGAGAAACTCACTTCCGGATAATTCCCCACTCAAGGTTTACCCACACGGGTACTGTCAGGTGAGCGGTATTCCTTTAGCATCAGAGGTGGACACCAGTTCCTCGGACCCCACTATCCTAGCCCAACCCCAGGCAAAAGCTGCTGAAGTTTCTCAGGAACAACAGGAAGGATTTTCCATAAGAGATATGGGAACTTGGTTTAGACGCCAGTGGTGGCTTAAGCACAATAGTTATCAATCCCTATGGCAGCCAAGGCGTTCTGTTCCCCGGTTGTTAATTAGTGGCACCATTGCCCTAGTGGGAACAGCAGCTTTCACGAGTTATTGGGTGGTTCAGAGTCTAATTCTTGAGAGTCTGGAGGATAATGCTGAATTGAAGGTCAAGATGGCGGGACATCAAATTGATGAATGGCTGGCGGCTCTGATGGCGAAGGTGGAAACGATTGCTAATAGTCCCCAAGTTCGGTCTTTGGACTGGGAGGTTGCTCAACCCTATCTGCAACTCGAGCAAGAACGATTGCCCGATTTTCATATGTTTGTCATGGCTAAGGGGAATGGCTCTTACTACACCAGTCGTGCAGGTTTTATTGAGGGGAAGAATCTTAGCGATCGCACTCACTTTCAACGAGCGATGCAAGGAGAAACCTTTGTGGATAATCCGGTAGTCTCTCGTTCTACTGGTATTCGCCAAGTCAATATTGCGGCTCCGATCTGGTCAGTTCCCCCCAACAATGACACGGAAATTACTCCAAAAAAACTGGCTTTGGACAACCTAACCAACGAGGATGTGCAACTGGGGGATGTAACCCTGCCAAAACCAGGGGAGTTGGCTGGTCCATTTTCTTTCCCCATAGGAGAATTTGCTGGACCGGTTTCCTTAGACCGACTGTCAGAGGTGATTACCAATACTACCTTGGGAGAAGGGAGTTATGCCTTTGCTTTGGACTCAAAAGGAGTACCCATTGCCCATCCAGACCCAAAGGTAATTCAATTTGGTAGGAGTTTTTTAGACTCCCCTAACCCCAATCTAAAGCAAATTGCTCAACTGATGATGGAGGCTAGGAAAATAGCCAACCCGCAAGAGTCGGTAACCCTAATGGAACTGCATGGTCAGTCGGTGTATGTTGCCTATACTTCTCTGCAACACGCGGATTGGTCTGTGGCTTTGGTGATTCCCCGGGCTAATGTGGAGCGACAACTCAATTCTCTCAATTTGCTGGCATCGGTGTTGGGAGTGATGCTGATCATCGCCATGGTTATTGCTTTACTACAGATTCAAACTTTCGAGCAGACCAACGCCAGGGCTCAGCAGGAGGCGCTGCTGAATGGGCTTACTACTCGTATTCGTGAATCTCTGGATTTGGAAACAACTGTGCAAACTACTGTCAATGAAATTGCTACCCTCTTGCGTCTCGACCGAGTGACTTTTGGCTGGTATCACCAAGACCAACAATGCTTGGAAATTCTGTGTGAACATCGAAAAGCTGATTTACCGTCCCAAGTGGGATTCATACGTATCGAATCTTCTGATGATTTATGCGATCGCTTAAGCCAAGGACAGATGGTTCACTTCCATGATAGTGGTGATCAACTCATCTACTGCCAGACAGGGAACTATCTGGCGTTACCAGTCATGATTCGGGGGTTGCATCCTCCTGGCTATTTAATTTGTATGCGCCGCAAGCCTTGGAGCTGTAGTGATTTGGAATTGGAGCTATTACAAGCCGTGAGCAATCAGTTAGCGATCGCCATCAACCAGGCACATTTATACACCACTACTCAAGAACAGTACACAATTGTCAGTGAACAAGCTCAGTGTCTCAAAACCACCACGACTCAATTACAGCATACTATAGCTTACGTGGATGCGATGATTAGAAGCTTAGCCGATGGATTACTGGTAACAGATACCAAGGGCAAAATTACTCGCATCAATCCAGCTTTGGTGAGCTTGTTTGATTTGGGGGAAACCGAGTTACTCGGTCAAGGGTGTCAGGGAGTGTTGGGGAATGCGATCGCAAACCTAGTCACTCTTACTAAGACTAACCCTAAACAAGTCTTTACCGCTGAAGTAGAACTGACCAATCAACGGATTGGCAAAGCCGTAGCCACTGCTATTCTAAAAGATACTAAGGCTACAGATAACCCTGATAGTCAGGATGGCTTTATGGGTTCGGTGATTCTGATCCGAGATATTACCTTTGAAAAAGAAGTAGACCGGATGAAAACAGACTTTATTTCCACAGTTTCCCATGAATTGAGGACTCCCCTAACTTCAGTAATGGGTTTTGCCAAACTGATTCAGAAAAAACTGGAAAAAACCCTATTTCCCTTAATTCCTACCAATGACCACAAGATTCAGCGCACCCTCAAGCAAGTGTCAGAAAATGTTAACATCATTATCTCCGAAGGGGAGCGTCTCAAAGCTTTGATCAATGATGTCCTGGATCTGGCTAAGCTAGAAGCTGGTCGAGTAGAGTGGAAAATGCAACCCCTCTCAGTTGTCGATGTCCTAGAACGAGCAATCATTGCTACGACTGCTCTGTTTGAACAGAATGATGTGGAATTAATTAAGAGTATAGACGAGGGCTTACCTCAGATAATTGGTGACCGAGACCGACTAATTCAGGTGGTGATTAATCTAATCTCTAATGCAGCTAAGTTTACGGATAAAGGGTTTGTATACTGTAAAGTAAGGCGAACTGGTTCAGAGATTACCGTTAGTATCATTGATAGCGGTATAGGCATTTCTGAAGCCGAGCAGACGCTGATCTTTGAAAAATTCAAACAGGCGGGTAATACTCTAACTGAAAAACCTCAAGGTACCGGCTTAGGACTCCCTATTTGTAAGGAAATTGTGGAACATCATCGAGGACAAATTTGGGTCGAAAGCGAACTGGGTAAAGGGAGTAACTTCTCCTTTAGCTTACCCATATCGGTTGAGTCTGAACCTGGAGTCAAAACCATAGCTGCTGAAACCCTGATCACCCAACTAAAATCATCCATGATCACCTCGAAAATGACCACAAATTCCAGGGATAAAACCATTCTGATTGTGGATGATGAAGCTCCGATTCGAGAGCTACTCAAGCAGCATCTTAGAGCAGAAGGTTACAGGATTCAGGAAGCGCAAGATGGTTGGGAAGCAATTCAACAGATCAAACAAGAACCTCCTGATCTAATTATCTTGGATGTAGTGATGCCGAAAATGAATGGGTTTGATACAGCAGCGGTGGTTAAAAATGACTTGCACAGTATGGATATTCCGATTATCATTTTGTCCATCACTGAAGATCAACATGCTCTAGGAGTTGAGCGATGTTTGAGCAAACCGATTAATCTCGAAGAACTGCTCAAAGACGTTGTTCGACTGACCTCTCAAGAAAAGCCGACTAAGCAAGTTTTGATAGTGGAGGAACATCTCCCTCAAGCTCAAATGATTACTCAGGTATTACGGAAAAGAGTAATTCGGATAATTTATGCCCGAAATGGTCAAGATTGTCTTTCTAAAGCGATTTCATTCAAACCTGATATGATTCTGGTTAATTCAGGGATTGCCAAAGAACAAGCGTTGGTTAACAAGGTGCGTTTTGAACATAAATTAGCCACTATATTTTTTATATTATTAGATTAATAATATATTTTTTGATAGTCTAATGATGTCCAAATTATTTTACCACTATTACCTTTTGCCTATTCCCTTTTATGACTTCACTGCTCCCTGCTCCCTGCTCCCTGCTCCCTGCTCCCTGCTCCCTGCTCCCTGCCTTACAAGGGTATGATTTTAAGAATTATCCAGAATCAAGAGAAAATGGAGGAACAAAGCAGCCAACAGGTAAAGGCATTTGTTTAATCACAGAAGCCAAAATTATCAAAAAACCCCTAAGGTGCGCTTACAGTCGTCGAATTAAATTCGCCACGGGTCGCACCTGTCGGAAACAACTTAAATAACGAGTAGGTTGATTGAGATCACAACTAGTCTGTTGGACAGTGGCTGTTGAGGGTGATTGATCTAATTCACTCTTATTATTGCCATGGTTGTCAGACAGACTGCTAGCAGATAAATCACCATCAGTTTCTCCTCCAACACTAACCAACCACAATGTGGCTGTGGCAATGGCTAACCATAATCTTTCAGCCCGTTGTTCGCGTAGCGTGGCCGAAAGGCCAGGATCACTCCTAAAGGTGTGATGCCAGCCCAAACCACCACGCTTAATATCTTTGAATAAACATTCAATCCAACTACGCATACTGTACCAACAGATTTGAGCTTGTTGTGGAGATAGATCTGTCAAGATTAACCAAGGGTCAGCATAGCCCGATTCCCAGTTAGCCAGAAGAGTACAATCAAGACTATGAGTCGCATGCGCAGGTGACTCGACCACTAAGCGTGCTGACCAACCTGAGTAATTAATGAAGACATTGGGACAAAATTCTGATGGTGTGAGGCTCGATAATATCCTTGATGATTAATTCGCATCAAAGGATGCCAACCCTTTTTCCTGATGGCCTCGTAGAGCCACTTGGCATACAACCCTCTATCTGTAGCAACAATCACAAACCAATCATCAGGCATGCTCACTTCGATGTGTGAGAACAATTGACACCAGTAAGGAAACCAACTACCTTTTTCTGTGGCTTTGATAATTTTCCAGGCTACAGGAATGCCACAGCCACGATAGACTACACTAATCACCAACAATGTTTTGCGCTGTCCCAAGGTGGAAGCATCTGCAGCTAACACCAGGCTTTTTTCATCCTTCGACCACCAACTCAACAACCAAGTTAATAACGGTTTAAAACTTTGAGTTACTTCTATTTCCTGTCGGAACCTACCATACTTATTATTGGCTTCTCGATACCATTGTCGCAATTGTTCTGAGACATTTCCTTCTGGCTTATTGAATAATTGTGCTAGAAACACTGTTACCGTCGATAATCCACAACTGTGAGTTATGGCGATTGCATTGCGACCCATCGCTAATCCTATGGCCTGAGATTTACTCAAGTGGGGCATTTTTAAGGGTGACCACTCTTAACCATTCCTGATCAGCTTGAGGACTTTTCATCATCAGTTTTACAATATCGTGTTTGCTTTTACTCTCGATTGATTTTCTGGCCAGCGAATACCTTCCATATTAAAATCATACCCTTGTAAGCTGCTCCCTGCTCCCTGCTCCCTGCTCCCTAAAAAAATGTAACTCACCTAATTTAAAACCGCTTTACTAAACTACATGGCCGCTATTAAACTGAAAAAAATAATTGCCCAAAAAGACATCTCGTCACTGCTCAATAACCTGATAAATTCCCTGGGAGGAGATATTAGTATTCAAGACATTGATGAGCAACTGTTATTCGGAGATGAGCCTGATGATTCATCTGGTAAATACAAGATAGACCTGAAAGGAACTACTTTAGGGTGGGTTAGGGGAGGAGAGAATGCTCGTCCTATTGCCGCTCTACTCAATTATTTAGCGAATCGAGAACTAGAACGCCGATCAATTGCTATAGAAACCTTAGAGAACTATCGATAAATAAACTTAATCTACAATCTATCGGGGAAATTAACTGCCAATTTAATGCCTCAAGATGTTGCTCAAATTGTGATTAATCAAACTAGGGAATTAATTCAAGTGAATCGGGGATTTGTCTTTTTGCTAGACCAAGATAAATCCCAACTGGAAGTACTGGCTAGCTTTGAGCCAGAAATGGGGGATAGACCCCACAAGCAATCGATAGCAGGTATTGTTGGCAGTGTGATTATGACTGGTGTAGGAGAAATCGTTAACGATGTCTCATCGGATCCCAGGTTTGTGCCATCTGATTATCCGATCAGTTCCCTAATGTGTGTTCCACTCAAGACCAAAGATCAGGTAATTGGTGTCATTCAGCTCAGTAGTGAAAAACCTGTAGACTATACAGCCAGGGATTTGAAATTAATCAGTGCTTTAGCATCTCAAGCCACATCAGCCATATCTAATGCTATCCTCTATGAGAATATGCTTCGAGAGGAACGGGTGAGGAGTACTTTGAATCGATACTTTTAAGCAAACTTACAATAGTAGCACAAAGTATGGCATCTATCAGTCTCAAAAAAATTATTTCTAAGCCAAAAGCGCTAGGGGTCATAAGTCAACTGATTGACGCCATAGACACCGCTGTCCAGATTGAGGATATCCACGGAAAGCTGCTGTTGGACAATCCTAGGAAAATTCCGATATTGGGACGTTGTAACTTAGCCAATAAATATCCCGTTGAAGCAAGAGGTCAGGTGATTGGCTGGGTCAAAGGGGATCAGAAAGCGATCGCAATTAAAGAACTCCTGAATTATTTAGCTAATCAAGAATTAGAAAAAAAAGATCTAGGCAGTGCTATCTTAGATCAATACCGAGAAATTAATTTACTCTATAGAGTTTCGGAACGGATTCCATCCTGTTTAGAGCTGTCCGCTATTGCTCAGCTGTTCCTGGATGAAGCGAGAAGACTGATTCCAGGAGATTGTGGTTCAGTCTTGTTAATTAATTCCGAAACTGAGCAACTAGATATAATCTCCGCCTTTGGCAAACAGTATAATCCAACAGAATTTTTTCAGCTGAGCAATAGTAATACAAAGAATGGGCTAGGAATTGGTAAGGCTGATATTGTGAATCAGGTTCAAGATGATCCCAGGTTTATTGCTAGTGTGAAGTCCATCAACTCTCTGGTTTGTGCTCCTCTAAAAACCCAAAAGGGTCTGCTGGGATTGATTAACTTTTGTAGTGAGAAACCAGTTAATTATACAGCTCAAGACTTGAAATTTTTAACGATTCTTGGAGCTCAAGCAGCAGGAGCTATTGAAAATGCCTTGCTCCATAGAAATAAACTACAGGAGGAGCGGATTAAAAGCCGACTGGAACGCTATATTCCTTCCCAACTTGTCCAAGCTATTATTGATGCCAAGGGCAATATCTCTCTGACTCCAGCCAAAAAGCCTATTACTATATTGTTCTCTGATATTCGGAATTTCACAACTCGGTGTGAAGAATTAGAAGCCCATAAAATTGTTGAATACCTGAACGAATATTTTACCTGCATGGTGGATGTTATCTTCAGCCACGAGGGAACAGTAAATAAATTTGTGGGCGATATGATTGTGGCTATGTTTGGTGCCCCCTCTAAGCTAGAGGATAATCAGGGACAAGCGATCGCAGCTGCTATTGCTATGCAACATCAACTTAAGACTATGCCTACCCCCTGGATCCGGGAGAATTTTCTAACCGGTATTGGGATTAGTTCAGGAGAAGTTGTGGTCGGAAACATTGGTTCTCCCCAGCATATGGACTATACAGCCATTGGTGATGAAGTCAATATCGCTGCCAGATTACAAGCTATGGCCAACGGGGGTCAGATCCTCGTCAGTGGTAGTGTCTATGAAGCGACCAAGCACCAGTATACCTATCGGGAATTGGGTCAAGTTTCAATCAAGGGAAAACTGCAAACAGTAGATGTATTTGAGCTGATTAACTGATATCTAATATAGCATTTTTATTTGAGTTGTGAACATAGTCACTTAGAGAAAGTCAAGAGGCAAGAGGCAAGAGGCAAGAGGCAATAATTAATCAATTATATAGGGATTTTTGGTAGCGATGCAATTAGGCAAAAATTCGCGCGAAAATTTCCACACTTCCCGCCCCACACTTCCCGCCCCACATTTCCCACATTTCCCACACTTCCCACACTTCCCCTTCTTTTTTACAAATATGAGATGCACCCCCGATATTCCTGCTCCTATAGTTATTTTAAATAAGGAGGAGACACTAAGAAGCACAATATTCACGAATCACTTCATCCAGAGAAGTGTCTATAGAAGTATACATTCTGGCTCTCTTTAAAGCACTAAAATCATGCTCTATATCATTGAAATCTGGAGAGTATTTCGGCAAAAATAATACTTGATGACCGGCTGACTCTACTAATTCTCTAATTGCACTTTTTCTAGGAATTGGTGCATTATCCATAATTAATACTGAAGGAATTGTTAATGAGGGTAATAAATATTGGCTTAACCATCCTTCAAATACTTCTGCATTCAGACTACCACTAAACAAGGGGCTATT
>NZ_JAAHFZ010000094.1:0-13871 GCF_010672795.1 Moorena sp. SIO1G6 | reverse complement strand
GCTATCAGCTATCAGCTATCAGCTATCAGCTATCAGCTATCAGCTATCAGCTATCAGCTATCAGCTATCAGCTATCAGCTATCAGCTATCAGCTATCAGCTATCAGCTATCAGCTATCAGCTATCAGTACTTTTCATAACTATCAGGTACACAGAATTTTTTTCCTATTCCCTGTTCCCTGTTCCCTGTTCCCTGTTCCCTTTGGTATAGCACTGACACACTCAGGATTTAGATAAATTCCATGAACACTGAACTATTTGCGATTATTGCTCTATTTATCCTCGGCTTTGGTTTAATTTCTGGGCGCATTGAGAAAAGTGTGATTACGCCACCGATGGCTTTTGTGATATTTGGAGTTTTATTGAGTCCGCAATTGTTGGGTTTATTGAATCTGGAGGTAGAGCATGAGCTTGTTCGGATAATTGCTGAATTTACGTTGATTCTGGTTTTGTTCACTGATGCTTCTCGGATTAATCTTAAACTGTTGCGTCGAGACTACAATTTACCGGTACGTCTGTTAGGTATTGGTCTACCGCTGACAATTATCCTAGGAACAATTTTGGCAGTACTGTTGCTTGGAGGTAGCTTAGAATTCTGGGAAGCAGCAGGGTTGGCAACAATTCTGGCTCCCACTGATGCTGCTTTAGGACAAGCGGTGGTCAGCAGTCCTCGTGTGCCAATTTGTATTCGTCAATCCCTCAATGTTGAAAGTGGTTTGAATGATGGTATTTGTTTACCGATTCTATTAATTTTCCTTTCCTTAGCTGGAACAATGGAAGGGACGGGAACAGCAAGCTTTTGGTTTCGCTTTGCTGCTATGCAAGTGATTCTCGGGCCAATCGTTGGGGTAGCAGTTGGCTATATTGGCGGTTGGTTGGTGTCACAGAGTGTTCGCCGCAAGTGGATTACTCATAGTTTTGAAGATTTATCGGTATTAGGACTCTCGTTATGCGCTTATGCGATCGCAGAATTAGTGGGGGGAAATGGTTTTATTGCGGCGTTTTGTGCTGGCTTAACCCTAGGGAATACGGCTCCATCAATTTGTGATTGTTTGTATGAGTTTGGAGAAGCAGAGGGACAGTTGCTGGTGCTGCTGATTTTTATGATTTATGGCTCAATGATGGTGTTTCCTGCTCTCGATAGCGTCAATTGGCAGATGGTATTGTACGCCATTGCTACTCTGACCATTGCTCGGATGGTAGGGGTTGCTATTAGCGTGATTGGGATGAAGTTGCGTTGGTATACTATCTTATTTCTGGGCTGGTTTGGACCGAGGGGAGTGGCTTCAATATTGTATGGTTTACTAATTTTAGAGGGGGATGGAATTCAGGGTAGTGAAGTGATGTTTAGCACTATGGTAGTAACTGTGTTGATTAGTGTGTTTGCTCATGGTTTAACGGCTTTTCCAGGAGCTAACTGGTATGGTAAGCGCATGGCCAGGTTTAAAGCTACCCATGAGATCCCAGAATTGATGCCACGGTCGGAAATGCCTGTTCGTTTGTCTTGGCGCAAATGATAGGTTTTAGGGAGTAGGGAGTAGGGAGTAGGGAGTCGGGAGTCGGCAATAGTTTTGGAGTTTTGCAAGAGGTCTTCTGAGCACACTACCAAATCGTAAGCATTCAGCCGTCAGCTGTCAGCCGTCAGCTTCCCATAACTCAAGATTAAACGAATGCTTACCTCTTTTATTGAAAAGCAGCGATTGCGCTACGGGCACCCTTGGCCTGTGGCCACGCTGCTTGAGGTGGGAACAGTAGCGTGGCACAGGCTTCGACCCATCGGACCTAACCCATAAGCTGATACGCGACACGCGCTATAGCTGAATGCTAACACCAAATCTAACAGTAGCGGGATTTATTGTAGCCCTTGATAAGCACCGAAAATCAGCTCAAAAATCTTAAACATTATTTGGAACAGGATAAAGATTATTCAACCAAATAACCTTGGCCTTTGGCCACGCTACGCGAACAACCTCCTAACCTTCAACCTGCTAACCTTTAACCTTGAAAACCTTCAAGCAACTCACCTTCAACCTCCCAACCTTCAACCTCCCAACCTTCAACAAACTAACCTTCAACAAACTAACCTTCAACCTTTTATATCACAAAATTACTAGAATCATGTAGCTCAACAACATCAACATTTTCCAGAAGGATAAATATCTGACTTCCATCTGAATTAGTATTTAAAAAAGGGAACGGAAATTCTTGTTTTAATTCCCTGAATACCCCTTGATAATTGCTGTCATCAGAGCCATCTTGGTCAAACAAAACAACAGCAAAATTATCCTGTAAAGCAAAACTCAGAAAGCCCCGATTAATCGCATCCTCATAATTAGCAACTGTAATTCCGTTATTATTAAATAACTCAGTAAGAACAATTTTGTCACTTCCCACTTCAAAGTCGGTGATCTGATCGCCAGCATCTCGGTGTGAGGTGTAGACAAACTGATCATTACCACCACCACCAGTGAGCAAATCTCGAGCTTGGAAACCAGTGATAATGTCATTGTTATCAGTACCAGTCAGCTGATCACTACCTGCGGTGCCATTGATAATAGTTGGCTCAGGTAAGGTAAAGCGAGCTAAAATTGGGTCATGGTCGCTAGCTTGGTCAGCAAACTCACTGTTGACGTGGACAATGTCATACTCAGCACCAGCATCAACTAGGTGATCACTGACCAAAATATGGTCAAGTGCCTGAGAGTTCCCTTCAAAAATAAATGTGTAACGCTCATCCTCTGGTAACGTTTCCGTCAGATTGGTCAGCACTGAATTGTGATATCCTTTTAGAGTTTCCAGTGGTTCTTCAAAATCAAACGTATTGAAGTCTCCCAGCACTAGGACATTGGCATCAGGGTCATTAGTCAGAATGGTATCGACAAAATCGTTAACGATTTGAGCTTGCTGATTCCGTTTCTGCTCCTGACCGTTTTGTGGTGGTTGATTCTCACCAAAGAGAGGGTCACTACCACCCTTGGAAGAAAAGTGATTATTAATAACAGAGATGGTTTCACCGTTAAACTCAAACTCCGTCAACAAAGACTTGCGGGTATTATCGAAAGCCGTCTCACCAACACCAATACGTTGAGCAGAATCAGTGTTGATGGTAACTCGGTTAGGGTTGTAGAGGTAACCGACGCGGATATTACCACCAGGTTGACCCCCATCCTGACGGTCCACAGGGGGGATATCAAAGAAGGAGTACTGAGGTCCACCAGCAGCAACTATGGCATTAATCAGAGTTTCGTAGGTTTCCCTAGCATCCACATTACCATTGTCTATAGTTCCGTTATTGTCTTGAACCTCTTGCAGAGCAATGATATCGGGGGATTGGAGATTATTGATCAGTTGAAATGCGATCGCATTAAATTTACCATCACCGATATCATCATCCCCATCTTGACTATTGGGGTCGAGGTTTTCGACATTGAAGCTAGCAATGGTAAGTTGATTGGCACTACTGACTAAATTCGTTATCTCTGGCGTTAGGTTACCTGATGTAGCACTAATTGGTTCAGTAGACTGGAGTTCAAAGTTACCGAAACTGTAGCTAAGTACCCCTGTTACAGTACCGAGCTGGTCACCGACATTAACTGTAGGAGAAATGCCATTGAATAGAGTGTCATCAATCTGAATTCGCTCTGGATTGAAGTCACCGTCACTAATGGTAATGCCACCACGATTATTAACACCAGTAGGATTGACATCACCTGGAACCGTCCAAATTTCACCAAACCTATTAGTGGGAGCAACCGCTACAGCATTATTGATTTGCACCCGCATCCCTTCTAGGCTTTCGTAAAAGTCAATGCTATCAGTAGCTTCATTGAAGTCAGTTAAACCATCATCATCAATAATTTCTGTAGGTACTGTACGGTCTTCACCGATAACCACCGCAGTAGGTAAAGGGTTGTTCGATGATAAGACCCTAATATTAGTCAGGTTAGTAATTTCAGTCAGGGTTAAGTCATCGGAACGGTTACTACGCCGAAATTCTTGGACATCACCACTCACTTGCACCTTGTCACGGATTCTGACCGTAGGAGTAGAATTAGTAAATACAAAAATTCCATCTGAGGTAGCATTATTATTATCTCCATAAGGGTCTTGTAGGTAGAAGCCGTTGCTCGCTACCCCAGTCACAATACCTGTAGTTGTGACAGACTGACCCACAAATGGTGAGATATGACCTTTACCTTGGATGTCGTATATGGGACGTATGATTAGATTTGTCATATACCTACGTTTCTCTTTAAAAATAACTATAGTAATCGGCTCTCCTAGACTGATTATAGTAAATTAGTAGTTTAAATGAGCTTAACCCCTTAAATAGCAAGGGATTCAATCAACTAAAAATACATTTTCTTGATGGAATAGCGAGTGGTTTGAAGTTACCGTAAGACAGGGGAGCCTTAATCAATAAGTTTTAATCATGCATCTGCATAGCCTACCAACCATAAAGGCTCCCCTGTCTAAGGTTTCGTCTCCGGGGTAAACCCCCAAGACCGCTTAGGTGCCCTTACAGTCGTCGAATTAAATTCGCCACGGGTCGCACCTCTGCATCGCTTTTATTAAAATTGCATTTTTAAATTACTCAAGAGCTTACTAAGCAAAAACTATGGCGATTATTTTGTACTAATTTATCCTAGCCACTCTAGGAGAGCCTAGTAATCCTATCTTATTCGTGAAATAAATGGGCTGCTTTCAGGCAGTATGCAGAAGGCATAAGGCAGATTTTAATGGAGAATGAGCTAGTTTTTCAGAAGTCCAGTTATTTTTAAAATGATTTAGGATTGCTATAGTCATATCAGGGTTTTGTATTGGTTTTAAAACCAACGAATATTTAGCTATTAGCTATCAGCGGTCAGCGGTAACATCAGCATTCATAGAATGTATGCAATCCCTGATTAATAAACAGAGTAGAGACTTTATCTAGTCTTATATATTCTGTAGAGACGTTATTCATAACATCTCTACAGAGGCTTTTTTTTTCGTGACCAATGCTTGTGTTAATTACTTATATTGTGTCGTGGATAGCAATTATCATAGCTATGAGGTACACAATTTCGGGATTTTAGGTAATAGGTAATCGGTAATCGGTAATCGGTAATCGGTAATCGGTAATCGGTAATCGGTAATCGGTAATCGGTAATCGGTAATCGGTAATCGGTAATCGGTAATCGGGATGCGCTGCATCAAAACAGGGAATCAACGTCAAAAAATACTGTACCTCATAACTGCGATAAACGCTAGAAATAGTAAGGAGCAAAAAATATCTAAAAATAAAGTAAGTATCCACTTATAATGGTACTTTAATTTTGTTAATATTTTGTGAACAATTTGGGGATTTACTAGATTTTTATTTATCTAGCAAAACTTTTAAAAAAAATTAATTTAATCAGGAAGAAATAGCAGTTGACAAGTTACCTTTAAATGGTTAAACAGATACACTCTAGCTGTAATAATTCAGCGATCAGCTTCTGAGCAGTCAGCTTTTATAGCGCTACGCGCAAGGGCATTGGCACCCACCCCTAACCCCCTCACAGGGGTAGGTTTTTAACAAAGACCTCAGGTGTGGGGTGTGGGTTGACCGGGTGTGGGGTGTGGGGGATAAGAAAGCGATGCGCCAGTTGGCCAGAATCTCTAAGATGTTGCCTCTTGACACTCCCCGGTCTAAAGACGCGGGGATTCCTAGATCTACGACCGGCCTTAAACCTCCGTATCCTTGCGGCAATACCTAAACCAATATCCCGTCAAGACCAAGATTCTAGTTCAGTTTACGAAAGACCCAGCGGGCTGGTCTCGCGATAGCGTTTAGTTACTTTTTGAGAAGTGCCTTATAAAGTCCCTTGCTTCCCTGTTTCACTTGGTTTCGGCGTGCCCCGCCGTACCATTTTTTTTCAAAGTGTTATCTTTCTTGCTGGGTTCACACACCAATTGTTAGTTGATGGTTGGGTTTTTAAGGAGGACTTTCCCTACCCTCCGGGCATTACTACTTTAAGGTCAATAAGTTACGGGTTTCTCTCCCGGCTCAGCCTCGGTTTTTCAGCCTGTACCCTATGCTTGAATTATACTATAGCGCTAAAGTATTGTCAACTCGGCGACTAAAGTCGCTGCGAGTCTTCATCCCGGAGACGAAACCTTAGAATAGGGCAGCCTTAATTATAAAGTTTTAACCCTTTTGCTCATAGCCGACCAACCGTAAAGGCTGCCCTATTCTTGCGGTAACTTCTGACCCGGTTTAAAAACGCGGGGCTTTCGACTTGCGCGTCCCCTAGTAAAGGGTGTCCGACCGTTAGTGCTACCAACTCATTAATGGCTTGGGTTTGAGTGCGATTGCGCTACGCGCACGCTACGCGATCGCGTCCCAAAACTCTCAACCAGAGGGTTTCTTCTGTAACCGGTAGCTGGTTAATGGCCACCAGGGCTGTGTTGAACAACTCAGGCAAAAAATAGACTCCCTCAATCCAATTACCGGAATCATTAAGTTTGGCAGCAAAACCATTCAACAGCTTGGTTGAACAGTAAGGAGACAGAATCCATAAACAGGTCAAGTCGGTTTCACTGACAGAATTTTTCTTAGGTGCGCTTGACCTTGGCGAATTAAATTCGCCACGGGTCGCACCTCTCGTCGTGCCTGGCGCTGCAGCTCACCATACAGGGCAAACAACTTTAGCAGACAATTACGCACCGCCATGATCCCTGTGGCATTGCGGAACGGTTCCAATAAACAGGCAGTTGATGCCATCTGACCGAGCAATCCTAAAACCTGGGGTGGTGTGGATGTCGAAGGTGCTGGTAGAAACCAAATATCGACTTGACGAACTTCACTGGTTACTTCCCGGCTGATTTGCACCTGACCATGAGGTGTTAGCAACTCCGTGAGATACTGTTTCGCAAATTGGTCGTGTGGCTGTCGGGTCATTAATCCTAATTCTTTGGGGGTAGTGTTAGTAGCCTTTCACCGATCAACTGGCTAAAAACAGATCCCATGGATCTTGACTTTTTGACCAAGATCTGAAACAGCATCTTGTGTCAAGTCTTGCCCACAGTCGTCATACTGCAATGGCACTAAACCTCAGGCATGTTTTTTAGGGTTTGAGTATGGTGGGACAATAAAGAACACCCTGACCGATTGTAACCACGTAATCCAGCAATGAACATTCCACGGCTACACCCAAACACTATTGAAGCAGTTAAGGAACGGTCTGACATTGTGGATGTGATCTCGGAGCATGTGGTATTGCGTAAGCGTGGCAGAGACCATGTCGGTCTCTGTCCCTTCCATGAGGAAAAAACTCCCAGTTTCACTGTCAGTCCCTCTAAACAACTCTATTACTGCTTCGGCTGCCAAGCTGGAGGGAATGCGATTAAATTCCTGATGGAGATTGGCAAGCACTCCTTCTCGGATGTGGTGCTGGATTTGGCACAGCGCTACCAGGTGCCAGTCCAAACCCTGCAACCGGAACAGCGGGAGCAATTACAACGGCAACTTTCTCTACAAGAGCAACTCTACGAGATTCTGGCCTTAGCCACAGCTTTCTATCAACATGCCCTCAGACAACCCCAAGGACAGCAGGCCCTAGAGTACTTGCGCGGTCAAAGGGGTCTGAGTGAGGAAACCATCATTACTTTCGAGCTAGGGTATGCTCCAGCTAGTTGGCAAACCATCTACCGTTATCTGGTGGAACACAAACGGAAGCCAGTTAAGCTAGTTGAGCAAGCGGGATTGATTAAGCCTAGGGACAATGGTGGGTATTATGATCGCTTTCGCGATCGCATTATGATTCCGATCCACGACACCCAAGGTCGAGTAATTGGCTTTGGTGCTAGAAGTCTCGGGGATGAGCAACCGAAATACCTCAACTCTCCAGAAACTCCCCTGTTTGATAAAAGTAAAACCCTCTTTGCCCTAGATAAAGCTCGTAATTCCATTACCAAGCAAGACCAAGCTGTAGTGGTGGAAGGATATTTTGATGCGATCGCACTCCATGCTACAGGAATTACTAATATAGTCGCCTCCCTTGGTACCGCTTTTAGTTTAGATCAAGTCCGGCAACTATCGCGCTATACTGAATCGAAGCAAATTGTGCTCAACTTTGATGCGGATGCTGCTGGTACCACTGCTGCCCAAAGAGCTATTGGAGAAATTGCTAACCTAGCTTACCAAGGGCTTGTCCAGCTACGGGTACTCAACCTACCTGATGGCAAAGATGCCGATGAATTCCTAAAATCTGCTCCTGACGCTACGGAACAATACCGACAACTGTTGCTCAATGCTCCCTTGTGGCTGGATTGGCAGATTAATCAACTCCTGATTGGCAAAGACCTCCAACAAGCCGATCAATTTCAGCAAGTCGCCCAAGCTATGGTTAAGTTACTCAAGCAACTGGAGGACATTAATCAGCTCACTTATTATATTAACTACTGTGCTCAAATTCTCAGTCAAGGACAAGGGAAACTAGTATCTCTATACATCGAAAATTTCCAAACTCAACTCCAAAAACCCCTGAGAGCTGCCTTTAAGAAATCCCCACCTCGGTTAAAGAAAACCAAACAACAGGGTAATCAAGACTCAAACCTACCTGTTGGTAAAGAACGTACCCTTTTAGAACGAGCCGAAGCCTTACTATTACGGATTTATTTACATTGTCCGGAGTATCGACAAACAATTATTGATACTCTAGACCAGGGAGATTTACTGTTTAGTCTTTCTCATCATCGATTCTTGTGGCAACAAATTATTGAACTGCAAGGGATAGGGACACAATTTTACACTACCACCCCTGAACAGCTAATCTCCCGTTTACAAGACCGGAGTTTACAATTTCCTAGGGAAATGACTCAAGTCGCCCATCTATTTCATCTTGACGAAACCTGTACAGAAGATATTTTGCGAGCCCCGATGGTAATACAGGCAGCAGCAGCTTCTCTAGAAATAGTAGCCTTGGAAAAACATCGGCGCTATTGTTTAGAGCAATGGCAAAAAATTGACCTTAGTAATGATTGGCAACGTAAGCAATACTATTGGCAGGAATGTCAAGAAGCTAATCGCAGGCTGATCGAGTTAGAGAAGATACGTCAGGTTGGTATTTCAGAGCTATTAATTATGTAGCAGTTCTAAAACCCTATAAATTTCTATTACTTAATATCATGAAAGTGGCTATAATCAATAATTCTACTGCCGTCTGATTTCCTATGAAACATATCGACAAAACGCCTATCCCACAAAATTTCTGATGCGGTGTAGGAGTGACGAGCGTGAATAGTCTGGGAAACCGTTTCATCAATACCGACTAGGGTGATAATAAGTGTAGCTTCCATTTCAGCGAGAGACTCTGGTGTTTCCCCATATAACGGACTACTTTGATCAATCGGATGCATCACTGTCCAAGTTAGACCAAAGCTAGGGGTTTGGCTACGCAACAGTTTCATGTCGTAGAATCGACGCATGGATTCCCCTTCTAAGGTCACTTCATAGCGCAGCAAACTTACCCTGAGCTGAGCTTCCAGAATCCGATTATCCCGTTCATTGGCCGTGCGAAACATGAGGGTAGTTACCCCATTATGGCGCGCAATCACTGCCCTACGACTGAAGATGACTCTGGCAGTAGGGCGAGAGAAGCGGGCAAACATTAGTCCGGTTGCCATGGCTAGGGCCATCAAACCTACTAGAGCTTCTATGGTAACGATGATATTAGCATAGGAGGTCACGGGATACATGGCACCATAACCAATGGATGCCATGGTCTGAACACTAAAGAAAAAGACATCTAAGAAAGCACCTGGACGGGCGTTTTCAATACAATTGCCTCCCGCTAGGTACAATAGGGCAAAGACGATGTTTATGGTTAAATAACAAACCGCAATTAGCCCGAAAAATATGGGCCAATTAACGGTCAGCATTATATGATAAGGGTCACGCCAATGGTTATGGGATGACCCTTTGATAATTACGTCTAATTGTCTAGGTCTAGTCCGTTTAGCGATGCGCATCTTAGTTAGTTTAAACTTGTTAATTGCAATTTAAATTGGTTATTTTACCGTAAGCTCTTAGCTATCAGCCTGTCGCGTATCAGCTATCAGCTATCAGCCTATGGTCACGCTAGGATAACAGCTTTTGAATAAAATCAGCTGACGGCTGAAGGCTGAAGGCTGAAGGCTGAAGGCTGACCGCTGAGTGCTGACTGTTTACTATTTTTTAAAATATTTATCGATTGATTAGTGTTTTATTAGGGTCTAGTAGGGAGTAGCCTGGTGGTGCGTTACGGGACGGACTGTTCAAGGCGCAAAGAGGCGGAAAATCAGAGGCTTTCCGTCCCGATGCTGCTGGCGAAATATTTCGCGAACTTACCAAGAAGCCCGATCAGCCCTCACCCCCAGCCCCTCTCCCAACCTTGGGAGAGGGGAGCAGATTACGGCAGAATAAGGGTTTCACGAATTCGCCAGCAGCGTCCGTCCCTAACGCACCATCTGGTCAAACGGCAAAAATGAGATGCACCCAAAGCGTTCGCTTAGCGGCTCTTTAGAGCATCGCATTTTTCCTTTAGATTTCCCCATCTGATTTATTCAGTTACTTGACCACGAACTAATGCCCATCCTGTGGTGACCTGACCGTAAGCCCAAGTAGCGTAGGGAGCAATACATAACTTAATTAACCAGGGTATCACCATGATTGCGCTAAATATCATCAGCCCCAATACCTTGCTCCCGATTTTATGAATTCCGTTCACCAACTCCTGCACCCCTGCTACAATTTTTTGGGAATCTTCTCTAAGGGAATCGAGGTTAGGAATACCGCTGACAATAGTATTAAAAACCCTAAGTATTTCCAAATTATCCTTTAAAACTGCCTTGACCTGTTGCAAACCAACCACTGGTACTTCAAACCCAGGAATAGTAGGCATAGCCACTGAAACCTCTTTCATTTCGATATTCACCTTAGGCGGAAATCCACCCCCCAAGTTGACATCTGGTTTCACCGGAAGATTAACATCTGGTATGCCAAGATCAGGCAAACTCACTCCTGTAGGAATCTGTTCAACTATCTCGAATGCTTCTTGCACTTCTGCGTTTATTGTTTTGATCGGTTCTATGATAGAAGCAATTTCCTCTTTGGCTTTTTGAGTACTTTCCTTCACTTCCACTAGAGTGTTATTGATTTCCACTAAAGGGCCAGTAACCAGACTCTTGATGTCATTTAAAATTGTTAAAAAAGTAATCAAAAATACCACTACTATGATAATCGGGATTAAGGCATAGATAATCATGACTATACCATTAAGTCGTTGCCTTAAACCACTGCTTTGATCAACTCTCATCGTCTTACCTCTATTATAGCGTTTATCGCAGTTATGAGGTACGGTTTTAAACCTCAAAGTCCCCCTTATTAAGGGGGATTTAGGGGGATCACTTTGTACCTTATGGGATATATAATTGCTATATCTTACCTGCTCCGAAGCTCCCTATTGAGATACTCCCCTGATTAATTGCCATCCAGCAGTTAGCTGAGGGGAAGCCCACTTGATGTATTTCACAACCAACCAGGGTAATGAAAGTAGCACAGTCCCTGCCAACAGGATGATCATAACCAATAGATTACGGCAAATTTTTTGAATGATTACTAGTAAGCCCTGCTCCCCAACAATTAGTCTTTGGTAATGGTCTCTAATCACTTCAATATTGGGAAGAATACCAATAACTTTATTTAAAGTGCCAATAATTTCAACATTCTGAGTTAAAAGGGCTTTCGTTTCTTTTAGTCCTGATACACTAACCTTCACCCCAGGAATATCAGGTAAAGCAACAGGTACCTTTTCAATCTCAACTCGCACCTTAGGAATCTTAAGAATAGGTTCTTTAGGAATCTTGGGAATATCAAATACGAACACAACTGGCTTGTTTAACTCCCTGCTGCTCAATTTAACTTTTGGTTTAATCGGCAGTTCAGCATCAGGAATCGGAATAGTCGGAAGCTCTATTTCTTCAGGAATACTATCAATTGTTTCGACCGTTTTAGCCAGTTTTTTATCTAGATCACCAATCGGTGCTATGGCACTACCAATAACATTTCCCGTTTGCTCGAATTTGCCACTGATAGTCACCAGAGCGCTATCGATTTCTTGTACTGGTCCACCCACAAGACTGTTGATATCCAGCACAATCGTGGCTAAGGTTAGAATAACTACTAATAGGTAAATAACTGGTATCAGGGCTTGGATAATCAACCCTATACCTCGAATTCTAGCCATGGTGAAAGTTAGCAGTGATTACACTAACTTTCACTTTAGTACAGCTAGCTCAATAGTTGCCGAACCACAAGCTTAGCTAAGCATTCAGCGGTGAGCCGTCAGCCGTCAGCCGTCAGCCATTCGCGTAGCCTGGCCAAAGGCTGACGGCCTGTTGCTGTACAAAATCGTGGGTTTTAGGGAGCAGGGAGCAGGTAAGAGGAACCCACCCCTAGGGCGTGTCTTCAAACTCGGAGATCCCCCTAAATCCCCCTTAAAAAAGCAGGGCTAATTCATTGTGATCACAGAAAATTAGAGTAGCCAGAAACTAGTGTAAACTATCAAAGTGAACTCAATATGGAACTCTCGTTCCTCTCCCTGATGAAAACTAATCTGATCGAAGCGTTAGCCCAGCTCCCAGATTTTCGTGCTCCCAGAGGAAAACGCGGTTAATTTGGCTGTTGGTGATTATGGCAACGATGAGCGATTGCTATGGTTATCGAGCCTTGGAAGATTTTGCTCGTCGTCATCACCAAGCCTTGCTCGAAAACTTAGATTTACCACCAATGGGTTTTCCTATTACTCGACTTTTCGGAGAGTAATGATGAGTATTGATTTTACTCAATTAGCCCAAGTTTTGACCAACTGGATTAGGGATGGTGTGCCTACCCAAGAGGGTGATTGGTGCTTGAGTTGATGGCAAAAGTATCAAAGGGACAGTGAATAATTATGCTCAAGCTTATCAAGACTTCGTTTCGGTAGTTTCTGTTTTCAGTAGTCGCTGTGGAGTAGCCCTAGCCCTAGAACAATTTCGTAATAAAAAAAGTAGTGAAATTGACGTTGTGCCGTTGCTTTTAGCCAATTTAGGGATAGAAGGAGTAATATTGAGCTTTGAGGCTTTACACTGTCAAAAAAAACTGTCAAACTAATTGTCGAAAGTGGAAACGACTATGTAATGGCTGTGAAAGGTAATCCCAAAAATCTCTACAAACAAATCAAACTCAACACTCAAAAAACTCAACCCATAAGTGTTGACATAAGCCGGGAAAAAAGAAGTGACCGTCTCACCACATTAACTGTATCTGTTTTTGATGACATCATATGCATAAGTGACGAGTGGCAAGGTCTAGCTAGTCTTGTCAAACTAGAACGCATCGGTACAAGAGCAGGTAAGCCCTACCAACAACTCGCTTATTATATTAGTAGTAAATGTCTCGATGCCGCACAATTTGCCCAAGGCATTCGTGGTGATTGGGGAATTGAAAATCGTTTACATTGGGTTAAGGACGTGGTACTTGATCAGGATAGTTCCAGGATACAATTTGGTAATGCTCCTGGCAATCTCTCAATGTACCGTAGTTTAGTCATCGCTATCTTACGCTACCACGGTTATTCTTCTATCACCACGGCACTCCGGTCGATTGCTGATGATATAGAGAAGATTTTGCGGTTGATTGGAACCCAAAAGGTCGTGTCGTAGCCATTTGACGGTGTGCCAAAGCAATCGCTGTCTCACTCATAAGCTATGACTTATAGGTTCGCTCCCTAGAACCGGTGCAGGTTTTTAGCGATTGAGTGCTCACCAACCATTGACTGACAACGACATTTCCCAAATCCTGTTACCTAACCCCCCTGATCCGCATAA
>NZ_JAAHFZ010000093.1:0-14010 GCF_010672795.1 Moorena sp. SIO1G6 | reverse complement strand
AGGAGGAGTATTATGCACAACAGCAGAGGTCATAGTTTTAGACATAGTGGTGGTATTTCCTACTCAAATTTAACGCCTATCGCTAAGGTATCGTTGAAACTTGCTAAAAAACCCAGCCGTTGGTTCTGTATTTTTTGACCAAACTATGGTAATGCGCTACGCGCAAGGCAAGAGGCACCCACCCCTAACCCCTCCCAGGAGGGGAAGGCAAGAGGCAAGAGGCACCCACCCCTAACCCCTCCCAGGAGGGGAAGGCAAGAGGCAAGAGGCAAGAGGCAAGAGCGAAAAAATCCTGTGTACCTCATTAGGGGAAAAACAGCTATAGCTTTTCTATTAGTAGTCAGTTTTTTAGGGCAACATCGGAATAGTTATTGATCACTGGGAATCAAAAACGCGATCGCTAAAACAATTCTATAGCGTTAGTTATTTTTATAAAATACACTTAGGTTTCTACTCCCAACTCCCTACTCCCAACTCTCTACTCCCTACTCCCTACTCCCTACTCCCTTCCCTAAACAATCATGACTACCTTAACCCTTGATCTCCAATCAATTAACCTTACCGACGAGCAATTTTTCCAGCTTTGTCAAGACAACGACGATTTTAAATTTGAACGCAATGCTAATGGAGATTTAATTATTATGTCACCCACTGGCGGCAGCACAGGAAATCGCAATGGTAGATTAAACCAACAGTTGTTTAACTGGAGTGATTCCGATGGAACTGGCATTGCTTTCGATTCCTCCACTGGTTTTAAACTCCCCAATGGTGCCGACCGTTCCCCCGATGCATCTTGGATACCATTACAAAGCTGGAATAGTTTAACTCCTCAACAGCAAGAGAAATTTCTACCTCTATGCCCTGACTTTGTGATTGAATTACGTTCTCCCAGTGATAGCTTGACAGCAATTCGAAAAAAAATGGAAGAATACCGAGACAATGGCACTCGTCTAGGTTGGTTGATTAATCGTAAAGACCGACAAGTGGAAATTTATCGACCAAGTAAAGACGTTGAAGTGTTAGAGTCTCCCAGTAGTTTATCGGGAGAAGAGGTTTTGCCTGGTTTTGTGCTGTATCTTGAGTTAATTTGGTGAAGGTTTATAAGCAGTCAGCGGTCAGCGGTCAGTAGTCAGCTCAGATATCTGGCTTTAAAGCTGTATGGTCTTTTTTTTTCTGTCCAATAAAACTCCGGATTTCTTTTGCATTTTGCCTCTTGCCTCTTGCCTTTTTCGGCAATCGATGAATTGACAACCCAGAGCCAAAAGCTGATTGCTGAAAGCTGATTGCTTCCCTAAAAACAAGAGACTGAAAAAATTTTTTTTGTTGACAATTATTGACGATTCTGTTAGCGTATCCAGGGAATTACGATGTAAGCAGTCAGCAGTAAGCGGTCAGCCGTCAGTGGTCAGCCGTCAGCCATCAGCCGTCAGCCTTTAGCTGAAAGCACCTCAAGTAGCACCTCAAGTAGCGCATAAGCTGATAACTGTTCGCGTAGCGTGCGCGTAGCGCTTAAACTGATAGCTGATAGCTGATAGCTGATAGCTTACATTACGATTAACTCAATCCTGGAAACGGGAGTCAAACAAAGAAATAAATAGTGGAATAAGCTTATGTCGCTAGTTGTCCAAAAATACGGTGGTACCTCGGTGGGCTCTGTGGAACGCATACAAGCCGTTGCCCAGCGAATTCTCAAAACAGTCCAACAAAACAATTCCGTGGTAGTGGTGGTCTCGGCTATGGGTAAGACTACCGATGGTTTGGTACAACTAGCGAAAGCCATCTCCCCTAATCCGTGTCGTCGGGAAATGGATATGCTGCTATCCACCGGTGAGCAAGTGTCAATTGCTCTATTATCCATGGCTCTACAGGAATTAGGGCAACCGGCTATTTCCCTAACTGGCGCTCAAGTAGGTATTGTAACAGAAGCTAAACACAGTAGCGCTAGGATTCTGCAAATCGAAACCCAGCGGTTGGAGCGGTGTTTAAACGAGGGGAAAGTTGTAGTCGTTGCTGGTTTCCAGGGCATCACCAGCACTGATGAATTAGAAATCACTACCCTAGGTCGGGGTGGCTCTGATACCTCAGCCGTAGCCCTAGCCGCATCACTGGGGGCATCTCGGTGTGAAATTTATACCGATGTACCGGGGATATTAACCACTGACCCCCGGATCGTACCGGATGCTCAACTGATGCCGGAAATTACCGCTGATGAAATGCTGGAATTAGCTAGCTTAGGGGCAAAAGTCCTCCATCCCCGTGCCGTAGAAATTGCTCGCAACTATGGCTTAACCTTAGTAGTCCTATCCAGCTGGAGCGATGAGCCTGGCACTAGAGTAATTTCCCCAAGCTCTCCCCCCCGTTCCTTAGAGGGATTAGAAATTGCTCGACCAGTCAATACCGTAGAATATGACACCGACCAGGCAAAAATAGCCCTATTACGAGTGCCCGATTCCCCTGGTGTAGCAGCACGGTTGTTTGGTGAAATTGCAGTTCAAGACCTAGATGTGGATTTGATTATCCAGTCAATTCACGAACAGAATACTAATGATATTGCCTTTACCGTCAATACCGCTATTATCAATCGAGCTGAAGCAGTAGCCGAAGCCATTGCTCCCGCCCTGCGTCGCCAAACCACCCCCGATACCCAAGAAGCAGAAGTGATGGTCGGTAGGGATATTGCTAAAGTCTCGATCACTGGGGCAGGGATGATTGGACGTCCTGGGGTTGCAGCTCAGATGTTCCAGGCTTTAGCCGATGCTGGTGTCAACATTGAGATGATTTCCACCTCCGAAATCAAAGTCAGCTGTGTGATTGATGCTGTCGAATGCGATCGCGCGATCGCGGCCTTGTGTAACTGTTTCGATATCAACAATACCCCCATTCATCTACCCATTCCCCCTGAAGCAGGAAATAGTGACCACTCAAGGGAGATCACCCATCCCCCGGTTCGAGGTGTAGCCCTAGACATCAACCAAGCCCGTCTAGCCATTCGCCAAATTCCCGATCGTCCAGGCATGGCAGCCAAGATATTTGGAACCTTGGCAGAGCACAATATTAGTATTGATATGATTATCCAGTCCCAACGCTGTCGAATCATTAATGGAATTGCCACCAGGGATCTTGCCTTCACAGTACCTCAAGCCGAAGCAGAAATGGCTCAGAAAGCCCTACAACAGATGGCACCAGTGATTGGGTGTAGCGAAATTCTCCTGGATGCCGATATTGCCAAAGTAAGTATTGTCGGTGCTGGCATGGTTGGACAACCAGGGATCGCAGCACAGATGTTTGCCGCCCTAGGTTCGGAACAAATCAATATTCAAATGATTGCCACCTCAGAAATTAAGATTAGCTGTGTTGTTGCCCAAGACCAAGGAGTGCGAGCATTGCAAGCTATTCATAAAGCCTTTGGTCTTGCTGGAAGCCAAAAAATTGAGGTTCCAGCTTAGGAATCTAGAACCAGAAGAGTGTGGGGAGAGGGGGAAGTGTGGGAGGTGTGGGGAGAAGTAGTGTTCGATAATTAGGTATAGTTAAAGACATAGTCTTGATCCAAAGCGCGAGTGGTGTGATTTCTGTGTGGGTCACCTGTGTCAGTACCTTGAAAGCCTCGTGGAAAATAGGGATCCCCCCTAACCCCCCTTAACAAGGGGGGGACACAACCGTTGCTGATCTGACTCCCCATCTCCCCATCTCCCCATCCCCCCATCTCCCCATCTCCCCACACTTCCCAGACTTCTCAAAAACCTTATTTATTATTGGTAGATCCAGGTAAGAACTTTAATATGTCATTAAGAGGATCAGAAGAGTTTTTTCCAGGGGAGTTAAACTTAGGGACACCTGTTCCCGATGGTAGGGAAGGAATAAAGTCAATGGATTGACCTGAGGATCCCGGTAGAGTAGCTAGGGCTACGCGATCGCCTCCCACTTGTCGTAGCACATCCAATACCTGAACGACCTCGTTGTAACTGGCCTCCTTGGAAGCATAAAGCGCCATCAACCCATAAGGATTAGTTTGACGATATGCTTGCAGTTTCTTTTTGAACTGCTCTTGAGTTACCACTGGCTCTTGTTCAACGTAGAGTTGACCAAACTCATTAAGGCTAACCATTAAGATTTGCCGTCCTTGAGCCTTAGCAGTACTTGCCTTAGGCAAATCCACGCTCAGGGCTTGCTGGCGAGATAAGGTAACAGCTGCCAAAATGAAAAAGGTCAGAATACAAAAAATCACATCAATCAGGGGAACAATCTCAACCCGAACCTCTTCCGGCGAGCTATCCATTCGCAGTCTTAGAGGACGGATTGCCATCGGGGAACTAGCTGAATCCTTTTTTTTATTCATAGATATGTCCTTGGACTAAGAGCTTTCTTCTTGTTGTAACCAATATTGTCGATAAAGCAATTCCAACTCGCTTCCGGCTTTGCGGAACACTTTAACTTGGTTAAACCAAAAAGCCTGAAATAGTCTATAGAAGGCCAGACTGATAATCGCCACAATCAAACCTGTAGCTGTGCTAATCAGTGATTCTCCAATCCCCTGAGTCACCCCATCGGTGGAAGCTGTTCCAAGGTCACTAATGCGAATGGAACCCAATGAATTAATCAAGCCCAACACTGTACCGAGTAATCCCAACAATGGTGCTAGAGCAATCACAGCTTCCAGGAGTTTGTCCCCCCGTCGCATAGCAGCTAATTCATCATCCGCAGCCGACTCTAGAGCCAGCCGGAATACTTCTGGGTCAGGATTATTCAGTCGTAAAGGAGCATACAAATATCTACCGATGGGTTGTCGGCGTGACTCTAGGGCAATCTGTCTAGCAACATGCCAGCTACCAGCTGCTGCCTCTAGAACACGATTAACAATTATGCCTTCCCTCAACGCTATAGTTGCCCAAAACCAAATCCGTTCAAAGATTGTACCCATAGTCAGGATCGATAGAGCCAACAGAGGCCACATGGCGATCCCACCTTTTGCAATAAGTTCGACAATATCCACGACTTGCCCTTACTTCCAAATAACTCAGTGGTCTATCAATCTTCTATTGATTTTCAACCACTTACCAAGAAACTGATCCTATTCTCCACGAGTTAACTGATTAGGTCAGGAAATTTACACTTGGACTTTAGCACATCCGGTACAGAGTGTCTTAGCTAGTCCAGGCAGTGTCGGGAGTGTGGGGGGAGATGGGGAGATGGGGAGATGGGGAGATGGGGAGATAGGGAAGAATTTCATTTCCATGGGGCTAAGGTCTGATCACCATAACCAAGTTCCATATTAGGGAAAGCCTCAATTTTTGGTTTCAGCTACCTAAGTCCTAAAATTTCTAATTCTAGTAAAAACTCTAATCAAACGGGTGGTTATCCCCATAGTCGGTTTCTGGAAGAATCTGGCACTATAAATAGTAGCTATAGAGTATTGAGCTGTTGTTTGGTACCTCAGAGCCGGATATTTCCCCAGTCCGGTCTATAGGCAAAACCGCTTGTGCGGTTGCTTCGCTCTCCGGAGAAATCTTAAAAAGAGGTGCGACCCAAGGCCGCGAGGGATTGCTCGCGGCCTTGGAGGCGCGCACCTATCTGGCCCTTGGGGATAACGAGTTTGGCTGGTCTCGGCTGATTAGCATTTAAAACCAGTCCTTTCTTGATGCAGTCGCTCATGGGGGGAACCCCCTTTGGCGGCGCTGCATCGCTTAAACCATTAGTTGGAGGTGTGGCTTTCTTACCCACGTAACTTGCTATGGGATGAGGTATTCAGCCGCAAATATTTGATGAACAATCCAATTCAATCTTTTTACAACTGGTATCGCAACACTATCCGCCATTCCAAGTACCGGTGGTGGATCATCTTGGGGACCCTAGTTTACTTTCTTAGCCCCATTGATATTTCCCCAGACTTTATTCCCATCATTGGGCAAATTGATGATATCGCAGTGATAACCCTGCTGGTTTCGGAGCTGTCTCAGTGGCTAATTGACTTTGCCAAAACCCGCCAAAGCGAAAAAATTGCCAATGACACTCAAGACCCTGAAGTCAAGACTGTGGATGTAGACTCTATTGGTGTCTAGTCAAGGGTCTTGAAAGGGTTAACGCAGAAGTGATTATGTGAATTTACTTCTGCATTTTTTTGGCATTGCTGAATCTTCGCGCTGAATAGGAGTAGAGTGGGCATTCTGCCCGCCCGAGGGAGGATACGGGCAGGATGCCCGTTCCACACCAAGATGCCCGAAAGTTGAAACAGGCAAGATGCCCGCCTGGGAATTGAAACGGGCAAGATGCCCATTCCACAGCAGGATTCCCGTTCTACCAAGATGCCGGAAAGTTGAAACAGCCAAGATGCCCGTTTCACGGACTTTTAGGGCGAACGACGGGACTCGAACCCGCGAGTGGTGGAACCACAATCCACTGCCTTAACCACTTGGCTACGCTCGCCATAATCTTACCGTTGTTGATTATAGCATCTTATTTGTGGGTTTATCAACAATCTATGAAATTTTGATGGGTTTATGCTGATTCCGTCAGTTCTGAAGTTTGCTGACAATTGCTGCAATTGTCTTGCCCTGAGGGACTTCCATCAAACAGGCAAGACGTTACCAGTATTTTGCAGTTAATCTGGAACTCGAAGGCTTAATAGCCATCTTAATATACAATATACCGTTAAAAAATTCAGATGAAGATTTCACAGGTTGTCACCGCTTTTGGCACGATGGTGCTGGCGGTGGTGGGAGGCTCAATGGTGGTGACCAATCCTGGACAAGCTACCTATGAAGATTATGCGGTTGAGCAACTGAGCAAGTATCTAAAAGAAGAAGTTTGTCCCCAAGCACCGGAAACCCTAGGCAGTTTCCTGCGCCGTCAGTGTACCATCCTGGTGGATACAGGGCGACCTCAAATTAAGCAAGTTGTTGCCCAGAGCACAAAGCGAGAAAATTTTCTGCTCTTTAGTATTTACCGCACTGACCTGGATGTTAGTACGCTGATCCCTTCATACTCTTTTGAAACTGTAGGGATCTGTCAACAATTCTACCTTTACAAGGCTGATGAAAAATCATACTAAGGGTAGTTGTTAGATGGCGAGCACTGGTCTTTTTGTGGGGATGGTTACCTTAGACCTGGTATACCTCAGCACCAAGCTACCAAGCAGCAATGAAAAAATAACTGCCTCTGACTATACGGTAGCGGCTGGGGGACCAGCGACGAATGCAGCAGTAACGTTTAGCTATCTGGGAAATATAGAGGTGCGACCCAAGGGCGATTTACTCGCCCTAGGAGGCGCGCACCTATCTAAAATTTTAGGTGTGGTGGGAATTAACCCGATTACTAAGCTAATTCGCAGCGATTTGACCAGTCATGGCGTAATCATCGCTGACCTTGATCCAGCTAACCCCCAACCGCCACCAGTATCTTCTATCATTGTTACGGAATCCACAGGCGATCGCGCAGTTATTTCGATTAATGCTACTAAAATCCAAGCCAGCACTACACAAATACCTCAGGATTTAGACTTGATGGTGGATGTGGTGCTCATTGATGGTCATCAGATGGTGGTTAGTAATGCGATCGCAAAATTTGCCAAAACTCATCATATCCCTGTAGTGATCGATGGCGGTAGCTGGAAGCCAGGATTTGAAACAATTTTGCCCTATGTTGATTACGCCATTTGCTCAGCAAATTTCTATCCACCAGGGTGCTCTGACCAAGAACAGGTGATGGCTTATCTCCTAGACGCTGGGATTAATCACATTGCCATCACCCAAGGAGAAAAACCAATTCAGTATCGTAGCTTAGGAGTGTCCGGTGAAGTCCCCGTACCCCAGATTCAAGCAGTAGATACCTTGGGAGCTGGGGATGTGTTTCACGGTGCCTTCTGTCACTATATTCTACAGAAAGAGTTTACTGATGCCCTAGCCGCAGCAGCAAAGGTAGCTTCCAATTCCTGTCAGTTTTTTGGGACTCGTCGGTGGATGGAAAAAGATATCGAAAATTAGAGTAGCAAAGGTTTGTCTGCTCACAGCAATAGGTAACTAGAACGGCTTATACTTCAATTTTTAATCACAAATAGGCAGGAAACCTGATGCAAGACTACCAAGCTCCCTGGTACCTAAGAAATGGCTTATTCCAAAGTATTGCTACCACTTACTGGTACGGCACGACCTGGAGTTGGTGGGGGGAAAAAGTACCTTGGCTTTCCCATTTGCCCCTGATTCCCTGGCAGGAAAAGATATTTACTGGTGCGGATCAGGTACCATTGCGCGGATTGTGGAGTTGTCCTGACAATGCCAAAGGGACCCTGATTGTTAACTATGCCCTTACAGGGGATGTCGATAGTGGTTGGTATAGTCGTACCCTTGCTCGTAAAGCCTACAGTAATGGTTGGGCAGTGTTAATTTATGATTGGCGCAGTAACGGACGCAGTGCACAACTATCCCCAGTCCCATCTTCTGACGGTTGGCGAGAAGGGGAAGATCAGTTGCAGCTAGCCATGCAATTAGTAAAGATGGGTTGCCCAGAACCTGTCGGTTTGGTGGGCTTTTCCATGGGGGGACAGTTGGCATTGTGGGGACTTAAGGCCGCAGTTGAAAACAATTGTTCTCTCGTCAGGTTTGGAGCAGTTTTGGCTCCTAATCTGGAATCGAATCGCTCCATAGATTATTTGCTATCTACCCCAATGGGACGTTTGATCGAAAAGAGGTTCACTCATAAACTCAGGAAAATAGCTCAACAACGGTTAGAAAACTTTCCTGAGGCTGTTAAACCTGGTGTAGTGGAGTGCATTAACTCAATGCGGAGCTTTGACCACTATATGGTGATTGATTACTACGGGTTTGCTAGCGTTAATGAATACTATCAGAAGACTAGTGGACTTTACCTGTTGGACAGCTTAGCTTTGCCCTATTTGATCATCTATGCTGCGGATGACCCGATTTTTGACCCTACTATTATTCCAGAATTGGAAGAGCGCACGAGTAGTAATCCCTATGCCAACTTGATTTTAACTCCCCAAGGGGGTCATGTGGCTCACATTAGTACAGGCAAAGGTGATGTGGATGAATTTTGGGCTTTGAATCGGCTTTTGGAATTTTGTGATAGTAAATCAATTCCTGGCAATCCTGAATCACGTTAAGCTAAACATGACCAGTAAACATAACCAGTTGGATTTTTGAGTAGCTATTATCACTTTTATATGGGCACAATTACCAAAGTCGTTGTTTATTCCCTAGGAATTTTCTTTCTCTGTACTACCCCAGTTTTTGCTCAACATAAACAACATAATAGTTCAACGGCCACTAGCCAGCAACAACAGATAGAAACGGTTAATTTAGTATCCCTACCGGAGGTATTACCGGAATGGAAAAAAGCCCGGGTTATCTATTTAGGAGAAACTCACAATAGCACAAAAGATCATGAGGCGCAGTTAGCGATTATTCAAGCACTAACCCGTGAAAATTCCAAAATTGCGATCGCAATGGAAATGTTCCAGCGCCCAGCTCAAGATATCCTAGATCAATACCTAGCCGGGGCAATCACAGAAACTGAGTTGGTTAAGCAAAGTGAGTATGAACAACGCTGGGGCTTTCCTTGGGAATATTATGCTCCCCTAGTACGGTTTGCTAAAACCAATCAACTGCCTGTGTTAGCCTTAAATACACCCACTGAGGTCACTCGTAAAGTAGCCCGTAGGGGTTTAGAGAGTTTAACCTCTGCTGAGCAAGAACATATTCCCCCACTATCGGAAATTCGTACAGATAATGCTGATTACCGCAACCTGATTCAAGGATTTTACCAACAACATCACCACGCCGGTCATAGCAATAGTCGCAACTTCGACAATTTTTTCACTGCCCAAGTGTTATGGGATGAAACCATGGCAGAGAAGATTGCTTTGTTTGCCCAATCTAACCCAGATTATCAAGTAGTAGTGATTGCTGGGCAAGGTCATATTATCTATGGCTACGGTATACCCAGTCGGGTTGCTCGACGATTCAATCATCAGTTGGAACAAATTTCCGTTTTGTTGGGTGCTCAGCCAGAGAAACTGGCAGGAGAAAATGCGATCGCAGATTATTTATGGGAACATCCCTTTTGAATTAAGAATGTAGAATGTAGAATGTAGAATTTAGAATTTAGAATGTAGAATTGGGAATTTAGAATTTAGAATTTAGAATTTAGAATGTAGAATTGGGAATTTAGAATTTAGAATTTAGAATTGGGAATTTAGAACTTATAATTCTACATTTGGCCTTATACATTCTGCCTTATACATTCTACATTCTGCCTTATACATTCTACATTCTGCCTTATACATTCTACATTTGGCCTTCTTAATTCTACATTCTACATTTGGCCTTATACATTCTACATTCTTAATTCTACATTCTTAATTCTACATTCTACATTCTACATTCTTAATTCTACATTCTTAATTCTACATTCTTAATTCTACATTCTACATTCAACTTGTCTTATTCCCAAGAAACTCTACCAAGGGCTTAAACACACTCACTAATTCCGGACGTGCTGCAACTAGAGTTGGAAACGACCGCTGACCGTAATCTTGGCCTACTTCTAGGGGGAAAATTGTCTGAGAATCTAGGGGTACCCAAACTGCCCCAGCTGCGTGAATAATCACCCAAGCTCCAGCAAAATCCCAAATTTTCGGGGTGGCTTCCACTCCTCCTAAGGTGACACCGTTGGCAGTGGCGAGAAAGTTGTAACTGGCAACCCCTAGCATCCGAATTTTGCAGGGGAAGGGTTGCTTCATTACTGAGGTACTACGGGCGCACAGGTTGAAAAAGTGGTTTTGGCTAGGGGAATCCTGGCTGCTGTGGATGGGGCGTCCATTGAGAAAAGCACCGTTTTCGACACCTTTTAGCTCCGATTTCCCAAGCCAAAAACCATGAAAAGATTGCTGGACAGGAGCAAAATGAATGTAACCAAACACTGGAGTTCCCTGATACAACAAGCCTAAGGAAACCCCCCACAGGGGAATTCCTCTAGTAAAGTTGGTGGTGCCATCAAGAGGGTCAATAATCCAGCACCATTCAGACTCAGGAAATTGGTGGGATGCTTCTTCACTCAGTACGCCGTGGCTGGGGAAATGAGATGCGATCGCATCTCTAATTTCTTGATCTGCCCACCTGTCCGCCTGGGTCACTAACGTACCATCGGCTTTTTCGGACCCTTGTACCTGACCAAAGTCCCGGAGGTGCCGATTACCGACACGGTTTGTGGTGTCTTTGGCAAAGTTGAGAATATCTGTCCAAAAATCATTCATATCAAGTCCGGTGGTGCGCGGTACCGGAAATGATATCATGGTGCAGCTGTCTAGTAAAAACCACCCATCTGCCTTAGTTTCTTGGGTTAGTTTTTGGTTTGTGTCGCTCTAGACAATCGGGATGTGAGTATAGCGTTTTCCATAGTTATGAGGTACACAGGATTTTTTCCCTGCTCCCTACTAACTGCTAACTAAAACCCATAACGAAAGTACCTCACCCAATTGATAAATAATATATGGACTTATTCGGTAGTAATCGGCAAGACTTAGCAATAAACAAGTGGCAACATCAGTTAGATAAGTTTGTTAAAGCCAATCAAAAAGAATTAGCTGCACTGGCTTGGGGGCTATTTCTGGAAAAAGGAGAAACTGATGAAACCCTCGGACTTGATATGAAACCGAAGCCACATTTTGTTTACTGTCCTAGGGCAGCAATAGAAACCCTAAATCGTCAGGTTAATAACCAAATTCAGGAAATTTTGGGAGTGGTGGATGCTCATAAACCTGAGCAAGAAGTTCTAATTATTGGTATTGGTAATGGACAGTTGAAACTGATTCAATTTGAACCTGAACTTTCACCACCGGAGTGCTTTATAGAAGTTGGGAAAGATGTCGATCAATTATTAGAAGAATTAGAGAAGCAGATGAGTGAAACAATAAAGTAGGCATATAGAGTAGGGATATAAATTCCGGTTAATCACTTCGTTTTTATTACCCCTACTCCCTAAAATCCTGGATCAAAGCCCCTCAAAATTCTGGCGTTGCTGATTATGGGTATGGTTTTGCCCCCCTAGGGTGTGTTTTCAAACTCGGAGATCCCCCTAAATCCCCCTTAAAAAAGGGGGACTTTGAGTATGGCTCCCCCCTTTTTTAAGGGGGGCTGGGGGGGATCATAATCTTGCGGAAAACTTTGAAAACACGCCCTAGCCCCCCAAGCGAGGGATTGCTCGCTTGGGGGGAACAAAACTCTTAAAGTCCCCCAAGCGAGGGATTGCTCGCTTGGGGGATTTAGGGGGCTTTAACTTTCACCAGATAATCGCGCATTCATTCCTTAATTCAGCAACGCCAAAATTCTAGCCAAATTGATAGTGTTTTCTAACATTAGAAATAATCTTCCAGGTGCAAGACATTCCAGCTGGGAAAGTGACCAAATCTCCTTTGGCAATTTGAACTGGTTCACCACCATCTGGCGTGACAACTACTTCACCTTCTAGTAAGTAACAAATTTCCTGTTCATCGTAAGTCCAGGGAAATTCCGAGACTTCCTTTGTCCAAATTGGCCAATTTGAGACACCCAAGTTATCAAGATGGTCTTGACTAGGACGTTCAATCAGAATTTTATTGATATTGGTCGGTGTAGACATATAGCGTTTTTATTTGAGTTGTGAACAGAATCCTTAGGGAAAGGCAAGAGGCAAGAGGCAAGAGGCAAGAGGCAAGAGGCAAGAGGCAAGATTTAATCAAGTCAAGTATATAGGTATTTTTGATAAAAAAACAAATGGTATTCCTTGTTTAAACTTATTGGGAAATGCTATAGTTTTTGCAACTTAACCGTGTTCATTGGTAAGCATTCATTTTCATCAAAGCTATCAGCTAATACCCATAAGCTGGTCAGCTATCAGCTATCAGCTATCAGCTTTGGGCCTGTGGCCAGGCTACTGGAGGTGCTTTTGAATAAAATAAGCTGAAAGCTCAAGGCTGACGGCTGACGGCTGACCGCTGATAGCTTACATCCTAATCATATAGGGCATCGAGCAAAAACTTGGTAATCTGACTTTCCTCCATAGCTGACAAAAGCTTAGTGTCGGCAATATCTAACTTAGCTCCCGCAGCATGTAAATCATCATCTAAGGCAGTTAGAAAACCACGAGTAATGGGGTCTTCCCCCACTTGGGCAAACATCACACCCAGTTCTTCCTGAGAATCCATCTTATTAGTTGCTGCCACTAGCAATTTGACTACAGCCATGGGTGGCTTTGGTTCACTATCCAGGATGACGATAATAATATCACCGTTTGCTTTTGTCTGCTGGCGGGATTTACGGCTAAAGTGGTCATCAAGTGCAACTTTGAGCGGCTCAACCACATTGATGCTGTCTGAACCATAGGGCTGCTCAAACAGGTCAACTAATGCCTGACTAGTGGTGTTGTCATATTTTTGATAGGGAGTAGATGCAATATAAATAGTGAGTCCATCTGGATCAAGTTCCTCACATTTCTTTGCCAAGGCGATAATAGACTCCTGAGCTAGCAACCATTGCTTGTCCAGTCCAGGCAGGGTTCCAAAATTTTTAGAGGCATTTCTTGCCAGAATTATGGTGTAGTCTCGGTTTTGCAATAGGTCTTGAGACACAGTTATCCTCTGATCTCCATTAGCATCTTATTCTAAGTTTTCCCAGAAATCCTGATCAGATCCAATCAGGAGTTGGGAGAGTCTGGTTGAAAATGTTATTTTTCTATAGCTTTTTCTATAGCTAAGGAGTCCCAGACAAGTAAAGTGGACTGTTAAGAGTTGGAAACTTTGGGTCTCGGAATAGGGAACAGCAACGGTTTGAGCAACTTGAAGTTTCTTAACACAGTTTAAAAAAAATTAATAGCGTTTCTGTTAGTAATGAGAACTCAAGCATTTTTTCCCTACTCTCTACTCCCTACTCCCTAAAACCTAGGACGAAAGTACCTTAATCAATGGATTACTGCTAGTGAGTACTCCTAGATGTCAGAGTACTTAGGTTTTATATAGCTATAGGT
>NZ_JAAHFZ010000092.1:0-14753 GCF_010672795.1 Moorena sp. SIO1G6 | reverse complement strand
TGCGGTGCGACCCAAGGGCGATTTACTCGCCCTAGGAGGCGCGCACCGGAAGGGACTTTGAAGGTCTTATTCCCCCCAGAATTGGGGGGTTAGGGGGGCAAAACCATACCCAGAATAAGCAACGCCAGATTTTCACCCGATTACCACACTCGCTCACCCCACACCCTCTTATCCTACAGCCGTCACGCCTTCAATCTCCTCATCGGCGAGGTCATACAACTCCCGTAACTTCTGTAAGGTTTCCTGATCCGGTTCCCAGAATCCTCGCCCATTTGCCTCTAACATCCTGCCTACAATATTCCGAAATGCCTCAGGATTTGCCTGTCGCAACCTCTTGGCCATTTCTTCATCCAAGGCATAAGTATCTGCTGCTTGGTCATACACCCAGTTATCTTGAAAATCAGCAGTACCCCCCCAACCAATTAATGCTGTCATCCGTTGGGAAATCTCATAAGCTCCCCCAGACCCCTGATGGGCCATCGCCTCAGCCCATTTCGGATTAAGTAACTTTGTCCGATACTCCAACCGCAACAAATCCTCTAGCTTCCGGGGTGTAGTATCCTTTGAGAAACTTTCCACAAAACTGGCATTAACGGTCTTACCCCCTTGCTTTTCTGCTGCTCGCTTCAAGCCTCCAGTATTAGCATAGTATTCTTGAATATCCGTCAGCCCATATTCCACTGAATCAATTTCCTGGACTATACGACTGGTACTTTTTAGCAGCTGCTCCATGACTTCGGGACGGGCTTGACCTTTATCTTGCCGTCCATAACTAAATACATTGCGGCTTTGCCAGGTATTCGCTAATTCATCCCCCGATTCCCAATTACCATCGACTACTTGGTCATTGACCAGAGAACCATAATCCCCGGCTGGATTAGAAAACAACCGAGCAGAAACATTTTCTACCCCTTGCGATCGCAACGCTAACCCATGCTTGCGGATAAAATTCTCTTCCTCCGGTTCATCTGCCTCAGTCGCCCTACGGAACAAATCATCCAGCAGCTCAACAATATTGACAAAACTATCCCGAAAAATCCCTGAGAGATTTGCCAACACATCAATTCTAGGATGACCTACCTCAGCCAAGGGCATCAAATCATACCGTACAATCCGTCCCGTTCCCTCTTTAACAGGTACTGCACCTACTAACTCCAATAAAATCCCCAAGGATTCCCCACGAGTCTTGATCGCATCCAATCCCCATAGCATTACCGCAACAGTTTCCGGATACTCCTGATGTTCCTCAAGATGCTGGGCAATAATTTTCCTGGCCACCTCCCTTCCTCGTTCATAAGCTGCCGGAGAGGGCATCCGATAAGGATCCAAAGCGTGAATATTCCGTCCTGTTGGCAAAACCCCAGGACCATCCCGCAACAAATCCCCCCCAGGAGCTGGAGGAATATACTCCCCATTCAACCCCCGCAACAAATTCGTCAACTCCTCCCCAGTCTGCATCAACAACTCACCAATCCGTAACGCCTCTTCAACCTTCTCATCCTCGACCTGTTCACTTCCTTCGGGTGTTTGCGGTTCAAATTCTCCATCGACAATGGCTTTAACCATTGCTTCGGGGACATCCTCCCCAAAATACGCCCGGAGGTAAGACCCTAACTGTTCCGAATCAGGCACTTGACCTAGAGTGTGCAGCCCAGAGGAAAATAACCGTTGTTCCAGCACTAGCAGGTAATCGTACAACTTGACAAGATAGCGATTAAAGGAATCAGCACTAAACATCTGGGCATTCTCTGGACTGAAAGCAATTCCCAAGCCCTTAGCATCCTCAAAGGGACAATCGGTATCCAAGCCACTATCGACAATCTTTTTACAAATTGCTTCTTTCAAGGCATAATTCTTTTCAGGATCCTCCCGATACTCCGAGATTAAATCCCGTAGCACTACCAACTCCTTATACAAACCAGCTCGACCATAAGGGGGTACATTATGGGAAATCAACACCCCATAACCCCGACGCTTGGCCAACATTGACTCTGAAGGATTATTGGCGGCATAGATATACAGATTCGGAATATTTCCTAGCAAAATATCCGACCAAGAATACCCCGTATTCCCCAGGGGCGAACCAGGCAACCATTCCACGGTGCCATGCATGCCAAAATGCACCACCGCATGGGCATCAAAATCATTCTGTAACCACTTATAAAAGGCAGTGTACTGGGGATGTGGAGTCAAATCTCGCTCAAACATCAACCGCATCGGGTCTCCAGAAATACCCAGGGGTGGTTGTACCCCAATCCAGACATTTCCTAACTCAATCCCACCAATCTCGAACTCATCCCCATTGGTTTTGATTCCTGTACCAGTCAAGGATTGCCATTGTTTCTCAATACGGGTAGTTAGCAAGTAGCCTAGCCATTCTTCTAGGGTTTTAACGTTAACTGTGGTTGCTGGTTGTTCGCCTTTGGCGTTCGAGAAGGGTAGGTTACTAGTTGAAGGTTGAAGGTTGAAGGTTGAAGGTTGGTGGTTGGTGGTTGCTGGTTGCTGGTTGCTGGTTGAAGGTTGGTGGTTGGTGGTTGAAGGTTGGTGGTTGCTGGTTGAATGTTGGTGGTTGAATGTTGCTGGTTGCTGGTTAGAAAATTCACCATTCAACTGCTCACCATTCAAGCTGTCACCATTCAAGCTGTCACCATTCAACCCTTCGTCTGCTGCTTTCACCCAGCGGATTAGTTCTTCCCCATCTTCTGGTAATTCCCCAACAGTGTAACCTTGTTCCTTGAGAGCGTGGAGGAATTTAAGAAGCGATCGCGGTACATTCAATAAGGCTGCTGTTCCTGTTGCTCCATACCCAGGAGGGAAACCATAGAGAATAATCGCTATTCGTCTTTGGTCTGGTGGGGTTTGTCTGAGTTGAATCCAACGCTTCACCCGTCCAGTCAGTCGCTTAACTCGTTCGGGAATCAGATAAATATTTTCTCCGACTAAACCACCTAGGGGTACAGTATCAATCGCTCCATCCAATTCCGGCAATGCATATAAAACGACACTTTGCAACCCCCCAATGCCTTGTCTTGTCCAAGAGTAAATATCTTGAATCAGTAGGGGTGCAGCAATACAATAAGGGACATTCTTAGCAGTGAGAATACGTTTTGCTACAGCCACCTGTCTTCCTGCTTCCATAGAACCAGCTGGACCCCCTACCAACGGGAAACCAATGGTAGAAACAATGGCATCCACTTCTACAGCGTCTTTAGACAGGGAAGGAGTTTCTACGTTATCCAGTTGCCGCTGTTGGGTTTCATAAGCAGATGTCATCCAATCCCGCACGGCTACATGACCTTCTACACCATTGATAAAGATGGGTAAAGGAGTTAATCCAGCTTCCTCAAAGTAGCGAATTAACTGGGGAATATAAGGTTGTTTTGTAACTACGTGTTTCCGATAAAGCAGAATCCCGACAACAGGGTTTTCTCTAGGGTTGGCAGGTTGAAGGTTGGTGGGTTGAAGGTTGGTGGGTTGAAGGTTGGTGGGTTGAAGGTTGGTGGGTTGAAGGTTGGTGGGTTGAAGGTTAGTGGGTTGAAGGTTGGTGGATTGAAGGTTAGTGGATTGAAGGTTAGTGGGTTGAAGGTTAGTGGGTTGAAGGTTAGTGGGTTGAAGGTTAGTGGGTTGAAGGTTGGTGGGTTGAAGGTTGGTGGGTTGAAGGTTAGTGGATTGAAGGTTAGTGGGTTGAAGGTTAGTGGGTTGAAGGTTGGTGGGTTGAGAGCGTAGCGTGGCCTTTTGGCCAAGGTTGTTTTGAGAAGCTAGCGGGCTGGTAGGGCTTTGCCCAATAACGTTTAATTGTTTAACTTTGAAGTTTTTGTACCATTCTAGGTATTGTCGTGGGGATTCAAAATACCCGTCGTAGTCCGGATGGAGTAGCCCCATGTTTGGAGTTTCCACTGGTGGCGGAATTTCTCCAACTTTCAGGTCTAAGTATTTCTCTGCCAAGGTCCAGAACATAGATGCCACATTGTCTGAGCCACCAGCATTCCAGTAACCGTAGATAATTAGCCAATTGCGCAAGTCTTGGACTTTTCTAGCAGGAATATATTTCAGCAGCTTCGGACCAATTTTCAAAAAGCTGATATAACCGGCTAAGCGGTCTTCTTCCCGTCCGTTGCTGAATTTGTCCAGGATGAATTTTACTGGCTTGGGCATCCCCTTGGGTTTATCCCCAATTTTGAACTGACCAATTTGAGTCAGGCTGATCAGTTCTAGAGCTGACTCGAATACCAAGCGGATGGGGATGTGTTGAATGCGATCGCGTAACCATAACACTTGGTCATAATCGAATAGTAGACTACCGAAGAAGACTTGGGCATCTTGGAGGGCAGCGTCTACAGTATCAGGGTTGGCAGTGATTTCGCGATCGCTAAATACTCTAATATCCAGTTCCGGACAGCGTATGGTTGCCAACTCAGCAGCTTTGCGGTACAAGTCAGCGTTGAAGGATTCAAATCCTGCTATCAGTACAATGCGTTTCATGGAACCCGCTCGAAATAATTCTTTACACTTTGATCATATTTGATCATAATCGTACTGATCCGCTAACACTCCCAGTGGCCTTGGGTAAGTCGTGCCATGATTGAGAATAATTGCTAATTAGATTTTGCCGCCATTGTCGGCAACTTTGGACAAGGTAAAAATAATTGACGATAACAGTATCAAAAAATACTTTGATCAGAGGTCTATTACTAATTGCTAATTTACCCAACTCTACTTGATAGTATTCCTTCCCTCTTTTATTATATCAAAACTTGCCATCGCCCGTCTTGCCAATTCCTTAATCTTGGAATTGATCACCCTGAGGTAAATTTACCATCAGGGTCCTTGCGATCGCTAATTGATCTTAAGCTCTACCAATTTTATCAATCAGGAAGTTTTTCAAGTGTTTCAGGGTATTAGCAGGACATATCACCTGATTATACCGAAACCCCTGATTAAGGTCTTGTTCTAAAAAATGCAATTGAATATGGTACTGCTCACAATGGTGATTTTGAAAATGATATCTGAAGTGAATGTTTTGTGGCCTTGAGACAGTAAATCCACTGATTTTACGATAGGGTACAAACCAAAACTGATAACTGCTATAATTGGTATTATCCTTAGTTTCAACCTCTACCCCTAAGTCCGTAAAGGTAATGATTTTGCCGACTGTAGTCTCAAACTCCCAATCTTGAGCCTGAGGGAATTTCTTTCTCAGATTCTTTTTCCAGATCGTGGCAACCTCAGGCGTGGGATACTCACCTACGAGGTCAATTAGCTCTTGTTTAGCACGCTTTAAGTTACCAGTGGCACGATTTCCCAAGAGGTTAAGCGCCCTCTCTAAAGCCTCTGCCGTGCTAGGAATTTTGGGTGGTAAATTCATAATCAATTGCTGCTTGTTTTTTTTCTATCAATATCAACAGAGCTATCAATGCTCGATCCGGAAGATACTCCCTGATTACACCTAAATACAGAGGTTTTAAATTCGATAAGGTACAAATATCTGGGTTTTATGGAGCAGTAATTTGTCCCTCATCCAAATAATAATTGCTATACTCACATCTTGCACCATTCTCAATAAGCTTGGTTCATGTAGGGTGGGCAGTGCACCAGACAGATAATCAAGCTTGCAAAGCGCGTTGGTAGGCACTGCCCACCCTACGATTAATGACAATGGTGCAAGATATTAGTAAGCATTCAGCCGTCAGCTGTCAGCTGTCAGCCTAATGCTTAAAATAAACCTCAAGAGAATTTAAAGGTGCGCTTTCCGCATCTAATTATTAAATTCGCCACGGGTCGCACCTAATAGTTCGAGATGAATCAGAGTTGAAAGTGTCATAAAAATCCCATCTAAGCATATGCCCTACGCGCACGCTAAGGGAACAGTAGTTAGGGGTCAGCCGTTGGCCACAGGCCTTTGGCTGATAGCTGAGGGCTGATAGCTGAATGCTTACAGATATTAGTATATTTTTATTAGTATGCTTTATAAGCTGTTGCCCATTGAAATTGGAGATTATTCAGTTATAAAAAAAAACGTACAACCCTCTCCACTGCTCCCTACTTCATGCTCCCTACTCCCTACTCCCTAAAACCCGAAGGGTGTAAGTCCCTGACCCAATTGAAAACTGCTCTATTTGGTAAGTGATTAAGCGGAGTTAGTATCAATCATCTTGCCAGTGTCATGGAAAACTCCCCGATTTTTATACAGTTGTCAAAAAATTGGTCATAATCAAAGAGAAAACTCAGCTAATCATTCAGAGGTGCTGAAGATGAGGATTTTACTAGTAGAAGATGATGAGCGGATTACCGACGCCCTTGCTGAAGACCTCACCGACCAGCATTATGTCGTGGATGTTGCCAATGATGGTCAAATAGGTAGGGAACTAGTAGAGAGTTTCAGCTATGATTTAATTTTGTTAGATGTGATGCTGCCAAAGATGGATGGTATTACCCTTTGCCGAAAGTTGCGCTCCCAAGGCAACTCTACTCCCATTCTAATGCTGACGGCTCGGGATACCATCAGTGATAAAATTGTAGGACTAGATGCTGGTGCAGATGATTATCTAGTCAAACCCTTTGATTTAGGGGAGTTGTCCGCTAGGATGCGCGCCTTACTGCGCCGGGGAAATACTACCTTACCACCTGTACTGGAATGGGATTCCCTCCGCCTTGACCCCAGTACCTGTGAAGTGTTCTATGAAGACCGCCTCTTGTCCCTAAGTCCAAAAGAGTATGCTCTGCTGGAATTTTTCCTGCGCCATCCTCGCCGTGTGTTTAGCCGTGCTCAAATCCTGGAAAACCTCTGGTCCTTTGAACGACTACCAGAAGAAGCAACCGTTAAAGCTCATATCCGAGGTTTACGACAGAAACTGGAGGCAGCAGGAGCTCCTTCTGATTTAATTGAGACAGTCTATGGTTTGGGTTATCGTCTGAAAGAAAAACCCTAATCTAACTATTCAGTTGTTACTGTTTAAGGTTGGCAGGTTGGCAGGTTGAAAGTTGGCAGGTTGGCAGGTTGAAAGTTGGCAGGTTGGCAGGTTGACGGTATTCCTGAACTAAGGAATGATATCAAGTATAGTTGGGTCAGTTACCAATTACCAATTACCAATTACTAATTACCGATTAAGCTGTTGTGCATTTAAACTGTATATAGCGTAAAATCAAATAAAAAAGATAGATAACACTCCCCTTTTGCCTTTGGGTGCATCTCAATGCATGCAAAAACACTCAGGACAATAGAAGTATAATATCATTTTATGACATTACCCTTAATAAAAATCTCCCCCATCTCCCTATATTCCCCTCCTGGGAGGGGTTAGGGGTGGGTTCCTATCTCCCCCTCTCCCCAACCGCCCCACACTTCCCGCGCCCCCGCCCCACACTTCCTTTAGTTATAGATTTACAAGTTTAAGATGCACCCTTGCCTTTTGCCTTTTGCCTTTTGCTTTTTTCCTTGATAAAACGCACTTAAAATTCGTTTTATATTACTAATTACTAATTACTAATTACCAGATGTTTAAAGGTCTACGCTGGCGTCTTTTGTTGTATTACCTGATGGTAATGGCCGCAATTTTGAGTGTATTTGGTGCGGGTGTGTATGTTTTTTTAACACAGAGTCTGTACCAGCAACTTGACAAAAAACTACGGACTTTAGCCCAATCCGCCGCCCCCTCATTTACTGAAGTAGAAGAGAAAGGGAGTCAATACATTGAACAAGTTGATGAAGTCCCCTGGCGAGATATATTTAACCGAGATCAACAAAGCCTAGAATGGTTTGATGATAAGGGTAAACTATTGGCAAGCCGAGGTGCGATTGTGTTGAGTTTCCCGCCAAAACTGGGTTCGTGGACTCTACAACTCCCCGAGACATCAGAGCCAATTAGGACGTTTACAATTTCTGTTTTTAAGGACACCTCGAAACCAAGCCAACCATCCCTAGAGGGCTATATTCGAGCCAGTCAATCCACAGAGGATGTAGAAATTGTCCAAAGCCAACTATTTTGGGGATTAGGAATGGGAGGAATGATCGCTCTAGGGTTTGTTGGTATCGGTGGACTTTGGCTGACCCAGAAAGCTCTTGAGCCGATTGAGCAAAGTTTTAAGCAGCTTAAACAGTTTACTGCTGATGCCTCCCATGAATTGCGCAGTCCTCTGACAGCAATTAAAGCCTCTGTGGATGTGATGCGAAATCATCCTGAGCGAATTCATCCCAAGGATGCTAAGAAGTTAGTGGCTATTGCTAGCGCGACGGATCAGATGAGCAACTTAGCAGAAGACTTACTATTTTTAGCTCGCACTGATGCTGCTTTGTCAATTCCGACCCGAAAGTCAGTCCCAATTTCCCTCAACACAGTTTTGCAGAATGTGGTGGAATTGTTAGAATCATTTGCTCAAGATAAGCAGATTACCTTGGAATATCACTGCCTGACAACAGTGTCTGTCATTGGGGATGAAGGGCAACTGACCCGTTTATTTTCCAACTTGCTAGAGAATGCCCTGCAATACACACCCCCTAAAGGAAAAGTGGTTCTTACTGTTGCCAAACAGAATCGCTGTGCCCTGGTCATGATTGAGGACACTGGCATTGGTATTGCCCCTGAACATCAGCCTTTTGTGTTTGATCGCTTCTGGCGTGCGGATAAAGCTCGTTCTCGCCGAGAGAGGGGTACGGGCTTGGGACTTGCGATCGCTCAAGCAATCACTCACAATCATGGGGGAAAAATCACCCTTACGTCTGAGGTTGGGGTTGGTAGCTGCTTTGAGATACGTTTACCGCTGGTTTAGGAAAATAGCTTCTAGGTTGGGATTTTATTGTCTGATCATTATACCATTTCCCTAATCCCTACTCCCTAATTTCTATCCTTACCGAATTTTTTACTTTTGGGTAATAATCTCAAAATATGAAGCCCAGGAAATCATCAATTTAGTTGGGAGGTACTGTGGTGAATCAAATGCAGCAAATACTAAACAATAACAATAGTTCCGGGTTAGGGTGGGTATTTACAGGCTTGATTCTAGCAGGTCTAACCCCCCAACAGGCACAAGATGAAATTCAGGGTAATTTAGACTCTGGCACCCTCAAAATTTTCGGAGAACTTGCCAAAACGTCTATAGGCAGATTGTGCCTAGGAGGAAATCATCCTTCTTATACCAATACCAAATACCAATACCAATTCTCTAAATACCTGCAACAGATAAACTCCCCCTTTTGGGAATGGGGAATGGGGAATGGTCGGAAAATTTGGTTAATTAATCATCAGGCTTCTAGACTTGATCTAAATTAGCTTTCCAATCAGTGAGAATGTTAAGTATTCAGCCGTCAGCCGTGAGCTTTGAGCTCACGCTACGCAAACAGCCGTCAGCTGACGTAACAGAAATTAAACCAATGCTTACTTGTTTTATTCAAAAGCACCTCAAGTAGCGTGGGTGGCACAGGCTTCGACGCTGTGATGTAGCACATAAGCTGATAGCTGAATGCTGAATGCTGAATGCTTATCTATACCTCGGTCACTATAGCTCGATAAATTAGTTGGAAAGCGTTAACCATACCTAGCATTCAGGAGAGATGATCTAAATGAAAACTCGCATTAAGTTGCTAACAGGTATTCTGGGATTAAGTGCTCTGATCAGTTTCCCGGCAATAGCGCAAGAAAAAACCGAAAACTCAGTTAAAGATGCTGTCAATGGTGCAACTGAGTCTATGGTAGAAAGCGCCCCCGATTCCTTGAGCAAACCCCTTCAAGAGGGTGAAAAGGTAGAAATGCCAGCTACCACTGAGGCTGAATCTACAGCCAGTAACCTTGTAGAGCAAGCTGCGAGCAATGATCAATTCCAAACCCTTGTTAAAGCAATTGAGGCAGCAGGCTTAACGGAAACCTTGGCTGGTGAAGGACCCTACACTGTTTTTGCTCCCACCGATGACGCTTTTGCTGCACTGCCAGCAAATACCTTAGACAGTCTACTACAACCAGAAAACAAAGAGGTACTGGTAAAGCTGCTAGAGTATCATGTTGTAAGTGGTGCAGTTCCTAGCAGTCAAATCCAGTCGGGAGAAATTATCACTATGGCTGGAAAATCGGTGGCAGTACACGTGGGTGAAGACGGTAATGTTACTGTCAACAATGCTCAGGTAACTCAAGCAGATATTGAAGCCAGTAACGGCATTATTCATGTTGTTAACCATGTAATTTTGCCCTCAAGATCTCATGCTCAATCGGAACCAGCACCAACAGGAGTCATGCCAAATTCAGATGGCGAATTAAATTCGCCAAGGTCAAGCGCACCTGCTGAATAAGTTTGGTGTTTGTGGGAATTATATCCCGTCCGTTTGACTACTTATTAGTTAGGTTTATTCGATAATTTGATAGTGTAAAGTTTGACTTAATACTTAACACTTAATATATCGCGATTTACCTAAATATGAAGTGATTAACCGGACTGGATTGGAGTAAATACAAGGAGAAAACAAGGAGAAATCAAAGATGAATAAGTTGATGCCAATTTTACTAGGTGGAGTGATTCTGTTTGGTGCTGCTGCTTGCGATGAGGCTAAGACAAGTGATGAAGCCTCCTACTCTATAGATCAAAACGATGAACAACTAGTAACCTTACGGTCTGAGGGAAACCAAGGCGATGCCATGGTCAAAGGAACCCAAGAGGAAATCGAGTCGAATATTGTAACTACTCAAGAGCCAAATCAAGCCTTGGGTAACTTAGAAAACCTTGATGAAGATGACCAACTAGCCAGTTTAGTACTTAATAATTTAGAAACCAATCTCCCCAATAGCAAGTTGGAAGTTGAAGCCGCAGAGGGAATTGTGACTATCTCAGGAAAAGTATCGTCTGATGATGACTTGAGTCAGATTGCACCTTTGGCAATCCAGGTTGAAGGTGTTCAGAGTGTTGATGTTCAAGCTACTGTCAAAGAGCCAAACAGCTGATCGCTGATCTGGTCAAGTACCAATCCGTTGTTGCCAATGTTACCTAATTGATGTAATTATCTAATCCATAGAGAGGAGTTAGTCGCCTATTGCTTTTGCCATAGTGATAGGTGACTTTTGTTGTTGAGTGTCCCTCGGCTTTAATTCATGCTGTAGCAATCCGATTTGAGTTGTGAAACAGCGGAAGAGCTGGAAGATGGGGAAGATGGGGAGGAGGAGAAAGAGGGGCAGGAGAGGGAAGATGGTTAGGTGCGCTTGACCCATTATAGCGCTACGCGCAAGTCAGAAGTTAGAAGTCAGAAGTCAAATTATAGCGCTACGCGCAAGTCAGAAGTTAGAAGTCAGAAGTCAAAAGTAAGCGATTACTTACGTTTCGGAGTTTAGGAGCGATGCAGAGGTGCGACCCGTGGCGAATTTAATAATTAGATGCGGAAAACGCACCATTACGGTCTTGGGGGTTTCCCCCACTCGCGCTTTGCATCAAGACAATGTCCTAACAGTAGCGCGTAGTGCTATAAGAATTAAATTCGCTCTTTGTACGCGCCTCCTAGGGCGAGTAAATCGCCCTAGGGTCGCACCTTTCGGCAAAGCCGACGCGGGGCGCGTTCGGGTCGCACCTGAAGAATAGTATCCCCTATTGTCAATAAATTAATTGCCATGGCTATGAATAGCAATTGATTCTGATTGCAGCAAGGGGAACAATACGGATTTATAAACATTAAGATAGGTTTGGATTATCGGTGCATCGGTGTCTATAGTAATTCTGTATGATTCGTCAACAGTGACAGTTCGCAACTCAAACTAACGAACTAGGGAATCAACTAGGGGAGTATTGTTCACCTAGGAATTAGGATTGCTATGTTTGTGTGGTGCTAAAGGGGGATAAGATTGCTGATAAAGTCCCCAAATTCCCGGATCAGGTGCAACTTAGTATGATCATCAAGTCAATCCCTGTTGAAACCATAACCGCCCAGCAGATCATTGATACCTGTCTTCGCATGAACAGTCTTGGTATCAATCAAGGTACCAGTGGTAATGTGAGTGTCAGGGTTAGAGACAGTATCGGTGAGGCAATAGCAATCACCCCCAGTGGACTAGACTACGAAGACCTAACTCCTGATAAAATCTGCAAAATCTACTTCGGCAAAGACAAAGAACCGGTTTTTGCTGAGAATAATCGTTATTTACCCAGCAGTGAATGGCGATTTCACTATGACATACTGTTGAATCGACCCGATGTGAATGCTATTGTCCATACTCATAGCATCCATGCTACAGCATTGGCTTGTATGGGTATACCTATACCCAGCTTTCATTATATGGTTGCTAGGACAGGTGGGAGCAGTATAAAGGTAGCTGATTATGCTACCTTTGGCACTCAAGAACTTAGCAACAACGCCCTAAAAGCATTGGGAAATTCCCTTGCCTGTTTGTTAAAAAATCATGGTATGATTGCCTGTGGCAAAGATCTAAGGCACGCTCTGAAAGTCGCCCAAGAGCTAGAAACCTTGGCTCAAATTTATCTCAAAATCCTCAGCGTTAACAAGATTTATGGAGAACCTCAATTATTGAGTGAGGAAGAAATGCAGATAGTTATAGAAAAGTTTAAAACCTATGGAGTTCAACCAAATATTGGTAATGGGTGATTGGATAGTAATATTTTATAGCATTTATCAAATATTCAAATAGTTTAGGTACACAAGCTTGGGATTTTAGGGAATAGACAATAGGGAACAGGGAACAGGTAAAAAATACGTGTGTACAACCTGATTAATATCAGAACCCCTATAGATATGACCATAGGGATAATTAGGGATACTCTGGCTAAAGTGTTAACAAAATTAAGCAAAAATTTAAATTTAGTTAAAAATCTCAAATAAAATATTAATAAAATATATATTTTTAGTTAAATTTTCAGTTTACAATCCACCATTAGAATTGAGGATGTCATAAAAAATCAACTTAACAACAGGAGACGATTATGGTCACTGCCCCTACACCAAAGACAACACCACAGCCAACGGTCAAAATCGGACCAACTCAGCTGCTGATTAATAACGAATGGGTAGACAGCGTCTCTGGGAAACGATTCGAGACGATTAACCCTGCAACAGGAGAGGTGATCTGTGATGTGGCTGAGGCTGATGCCCCAGACGTTGATAAAGCAGTAGTGGCGGCTAGGACAGCCTTTACCAGTGGAGACTGGCCGAAAATGTCTGCCACCCAGCGGGGGGAGTTACTCTACAAGCTAGCTGACTTAATCGAAGCAAACAAGGAAGAAATAGCACGGCTGGAAACCCTAGACAATGGGAAGCCCTATCGTGATTCCTTTAATGCAGATGTGTCTCTAGTCATTGCTTGCTATCGGTACTATGCTGGCTGGGCAGATAAGATTCAAGGCAAAACAATTCCCATCAACGGACCCTACTTCTGCTACACGCGCCATGAACCTGTGGGAGTGGTTGGTCAGATTATTCCTTGGAACTTTCCACTGTTGATGCAAGCTTGGAAGTTAGGCCCAGCACTGGCAGCTGGTAACACCGTGGTGATGAAAACGGCGGAACAGACTCCTTTATCAGCGTTGCGGATCGGTGAACTGATTATCGAAGCAGGTTTCCCTCCTGGTGTGGTGAATCTTCTCTCAGGCTATGGACCAACTGCTGGGGCTGCGATCTCACATCATATGGGTATCGATAAAGTTGCCTTTACCGGCTCCACTGAGGTAGGGCATCTAATTATGGAAGCTGCTGCTAAGAGTAACCTCAAGCGGGTCACTCTAGAACTTGGTGGTAAGAGTCCTAACATTGTCTTTGCTGACGCTGACATGGATAAAAGCATTGAGGGCGCTCACTTTGCCCTGTTCTTTAACCAAGGACAGTGCTGTTGTGCTGGTTCGCGGCTGTTTGTGGAAGAGAAGTGCTATGACGAGTTTGTAGACAAGTGCGTGAAACGGGCGCAAAATCGCACAGTTGGTGACCCGTTTGATGCTAACACAGAACAGGGTCCCCAGGTAGATCTCGAACAGTTCAATAAGGTGATGGGCTATATTGAGTCTGGTCAGCAGGAAGGAGCTCAGATGTTGTGTGGTGGTGGTCGAGTTGGCGATCGCGGTTACTTCATCGAACCGACAGTGTTTGTTGATGTCCAAGATCAGATGAAGATTGCCCAAGAAGAAATCTTTGGACCAGTGATGAGCATTATTAAGTTCAAAGATATGGATGAAGTGATTCAGCGGGCAAATAATACTATGTATGGCTTAGCAGCAGCCGTGTGGACAAAGGATATTACAAAAGCTCATGCGATCGCAAACAATGTCCGTGCTGGTACTGTCTGGGTGAATTGCTACGATGTGTTTGATGCCGCTGCTCCCTTCGGTGGTTTCAAGCAGTCTGGGATTGGTCGTGAACTTGGGGAGTATGGCTTGCAGCAATACACCGAGGTCAAGACAGTCACAGTTAAATTGTAGCATTTTAGCCATCTCAAAGCCTGGGTTTTATTATCAACAAGGCAAAAAGAAGGTTAGTAAACGGCTACAGGATAGTTAGTTGTTAATTTAGGACAAGCTAATGGGTAATGGGGAATTGTAAGCCAATTTCCTATTACCCATTACTTTATGCTTTGCTCAAGCTTCAAGTTCAAGTTCAGGTAAGCATATGCGCTACTTGAGGTGCCGTCAGCCGTCAGCCGTCAGCCGTCAGCAGACGTATAGTTGTTTCAATTAAGGATAAGACGGTGATGAGGTAAAATGAAAAGGGTATATTTTCAATAACTGACAGCAATGCCATACAGTCTAGATTTCAGAAAAAAAGTAATAAACTATATAGAAAAAGG
>NZ_JAAHFZ010000091.1:0-15086 GCF_010672795.1 Moorena sp. SIO1G6 | reverse complement strand
ATAAAAATGTCAAAAAAGTCTAACACCGGGATGTAACCGCAACTATTAAACCCTTGGTTTTCGGCTTTAATTTAAGTTACATAATAATCCCTGTCGGTGTTACCCTAATTTAAGTCTAACAAATAATAAGAGTTTTTGGTAGACTCTGCGACATTTTCTCTAGCTGTTTACTAACCCTTTTAGCCCCAGCTTTCCCCAACTCTGGACTCTTCCCCCTATTCCCCCTGCCCTCTTAAGTGCTTTAGGTGATATGGTTTGAACTCAACTTGCCATAAGTCCTATGCTTATGCCTTTTTCCTTTCAACATACCTTTTTCATTTTGATTTGTGTCCGACTATTGCTAATTAGTCAAGAGGCTACCGGACTGAATTTGAAAATTTTTAGATTTTAGAAGCTATATTGCTTTAATTTAGGCAAATACAAGGGAAATTTGCGCAATATAGCTGGTTTTAGGCTTCCGACCCTAAGCTGAGAACATGACCGTTCGCTTGCAATCGGCTCTAACAATAGTTACACTTCTTTAAACAAACTTTAGTTTCATACATACTTTGTCCTACCTAAGTTGCCAATGGCAAAATCTAGGGTGGCTACCCAAGTAGCGATACAGTTAGGTTCACACCTAACCAAGGTCGGTCGGAGAGCTTGAAAGCTCTCCAAACAGTGTCAAATTAAAGAAATCATACCGTAAGCGTTGTCAGATTAGGTTTTTAACCCCTCGAACAACGTGACTCTTAGAATCCTCTGTGTTTGAAGCGGGGGAGATTTCAAGGCGATTTCTAACATACTGATCAAAAGAAGCGTCGAAGTAAAAACTCTATATTAGGAGGAGCGTAGTCAATGGGACTACCCTGGTACCGAGTACACACGGTCGTCCTGAATGATCCAGGACGTCTGCTAGCTGTGCACTTGATGCATACAGCCCTGGTGGCAGGCTGGGCTGGTTCAATGGCCCTGTACGAATTGGCAATTTTTGATCCGAGTGACCCGGTTCTTAACCCGATGTGGCGTCAGGGGATGTTCGTCATGCCCTTTATGGCTCGTCTAGGGGTTACTGATTCCTGGGGGGGCTGGAGTATCACTGGTGAAACCGTAACCAATGCTGGCTTATGGTCTTTTGAAGGTGTCGCTGCAACTCATATTATCCTTTCTGGTTTATTGTTCCTGGCTGCCGTATGGCACTGGGTTTACTGGGATTTAGATGTGTTCAGAGACCCACGGAGTGGCGACCCAGCTCTCGATTTGCCAAAAATTTTTGGCATTCACCTGTTCTTATCTGGTTTACTCTGCTTTGGCTTTGGTGCCTTTCACTTGACTGGGCTTTGGGGTCCTGGGATGTGGGTATCTGATGCCTATGGTCTCACTGGTAGTGTTCAACCCATCGCACCAGAATGGGGACCAGCAGGCTTTAACCCCTATAACCCTGGAGGTATTGTCGCTCACCATATCGCTGCTGGTGTTGTTGGGGTTATTGCCGGTTTATTCCACTTAACAGTACGACCACCAGAGCGATTGTTTAAAGCTCTACGGATGGGGAATATCGAAACGGTACTCTCCAGCAGTATCGCGGCTGTATTTTTTGCTGCGTTTGTAGTAGCAGGCACCATGTGGTACGGCAGTGCTGCCACCCCAATTGAACTGTTTGGTCCAACTCGCTATCAGTGGGATCAGGGTTATTTCCAACAGGAAATTAACCAACGGGTACAAGCTGAATTGGCTGATGGTGCTAGCTTGTCAGAAGCTTGGTCATCAATTCCAGAGAAGCTGGCATTCTATGACTATGTAGGCAACTCCCCTGCCAAAGGTGGTTTGTTCCGCACAGGTCCGATGGACAAAGGGGATGGAATTGCTGAAGGTTGGCTAGGTCATGCGGTGTTCACAGACAGTGAAGGTCGGGATCTGACCGTTCGTCGGATGCCGAACTTCTTTGAAACCTTCCCTATCATTTTGACCGATGCTAATGGTGTAGTTCGTGCGGACATACCTTTCCGACGGGCTGAATCTAGGTATAGTTTCGAGCAAGCTGGTGTCACAGTTAGCTTCTACGGTGGAGTTCTTGATGGTCAAACCTTTACTGACCCATTCGATGTGAAGCAATACGCTCGTACTGCTCAGCTGGGTGAGGGCTTTGAATTTGACCGTGAAACCTTAAACTCTGATGGTGTATTCCGCACTAGTACTCGGGGTTGGTTCACCTTTGGTCATGCTGTCTTTGCTCTGTTGTTCTTCTTTGGGCACATCTGGCATGGCTCACGCACCCTCTATCGAGATGTGTTTGCTGGTGTCGATCCTGACCTAGAGGAAGAGCAAGTCGAGTGGGGCTTCTTCCAGAAGCTTGGTGATAAGAGTACCCGTAGGACAGAGCCTATCTAGAGGTTAAATATCTCTTATCACAGTTTGACTTAAAAGCAAAAGGCAGAAGAAAAGAAATTTTTCTTTTGCCTTTTGGCTATTTCTGTGGTCTATGCAAGGTAGACTGGTAAGTGAGAAGATAACCAACAATTATAGCTATGGAATCAGTTGCTTATATCTTAATCTTGACCTTAGCCCTAGGCACCCTATTTTTTGCCATTGCTTTTCGGGAACCGCCTAAGATTGGTAAGTAGTTTACCTCGATTTACTCAGATCGAAATTCAACAGTTCTGTGGATGCTCTGAGCCGCAATACCCTGTGCATGACCCTATAGGATATAGGGAAGTTGATAGGTCTATATCGGCTCACCTTCCATATAATTGTTATTTTGACAGTATCGACTCTTAGGGCGTTCCAAATATCTGCCGCCAATCAGTCCACTCAGCAAGAAAACAAAATTATCTTATGCGATGCCCCTCTTGTCACCACACCGAGAGCCGCGTTCTTGAGTCTCGTTCTACTGAGGCAGGGAAAAGTGTGAGGCGACGTCGGGAGTGTTTGGGATGCAAACATCGCTTCACGACATATGAGCGGATCGAATTTGTGCCAATAACTGTGATCAAGCGGGATGGCAAGCGGGAATCATTTGACCGTTCCAAGTTGTTACGGGGAATTGTACGTGCTTGTGAAAAAACCGGCATTCTCCAAAAACGCCTGGAAGCATTGGTTGATGAGATTGAAGCAGAATTACAACAGCGATTTGGTCGGGAAGTCATCAGTCACGAAATTGGTGAGTTAGTCTTGCGCTACCTACGTTCGGAGAGTGAAGTGGCTTATGTACGCTTTGCTTCCGTCTATGGAAAATTTCAAGGGATTAGAGATTTTGTCACTACCCTAGAGGATCTCCAACAGGAAGATGTACCAATGGAAATCCCCCAGGTTCCGCCAACCCCCTCAGATCAGGTAGAAGAAATAAAGACATCCACTTCGGTGTAATTGATCAGATGTTTGTTGAATGTTGACGGTTGATGGTTGACTCTCAAAAGTACAAGGTCAACTAGTGATCTCGTGTCCAGTTGTATGGTTACCATTTGTAGAGATGTTCCAGGCAAGGTATCTACAGCAGAGAGGATTAAGAAAAAAACAGGGTGAGGTTTGCAAACCCCATCTAGGCAAGAGCAGGTTACCGATGCTAGCGGACTTCAGATGAGTTTCTTACAGCTAAAGCCGGATTTTAGGGAGCTAGACTAGAAAGTGAAAGAAATTTCAACTCAAGGGCGTGAATTCATTGAAGCCTAACTAGGTTTACCCAGGAGTTGAGTCAAGGCAAGACCAAAGAGCAAACAGCCATGAAGAAACGTTTCTGGATGAGAGCATGGATGGGTAATGCAGAGGTAAACACCTCTCCACAGCCGCTGGCAAATCCTGAGGTTAGATTACAGGAACCCCAGGAAAAGCGCAAGTTAGTCAAATTCTGGCGTATTGCTGCCAGTTTGCTCCTTTGGCAAGGGGTGATACTGGGTACCCCAGCCCAAGCACAGCTTAAACAAGAGAAATCTCTAACCTATAGTGAGCTATTAAAGAAAGTTAAAAATGGGGACGTCACTAAAATAGAAATCGATGAAGCCACTAAGATTGCTAAAGTTAGCTTAGAGGGGTCCAATGAGAATGAACCTCCTCAACGAGTTGCTTTGTTCGATCAAAACTCCTTGCTACTCAAGGAACTCCGTCAACAGAATGTTCCCACTGAAATTAGGCGCTCTGCGGATAACTCAGCCGCTTTAGGTCTAATTGCCAACTTATTTTTCATTCTGTTGTTACTAGCAGGCTTGATGATGATCCTGCGACGCTCTGCGAGTAATTCTGGTCAAGCCTTAAACTTTGGCAAATCCCGAGCACGGTTTCAGATGGAAGCCAAAACCGGGGTTCTCTTTGATGATGTAGCAGGTATTCAAGAAGCTAAACAGGAATTGCAAGAAGTTGTCACATTCCTCAAACAACCAGAACGCTTTACTGCTGTTGGAGCACGGATCCCGAAAGGTGTGCTGCTAGTGGGTCCTCCAGGAACTGGTAAAACTCTCTTAGCCAAAGCGATCGCTGGTGAAGCAGGAGTTCCCTTCTTTAGCATCTCTGGTTCCGAATTCGTGGAAATGTTTGTGGGCGTTGGTGCCTCCCGTGTCCGTGACTTGTTCAGAAAAGCCAAAGAAAATGCCCCTTGCTTGGTCTTCATTGATGAAATTGATGCGGTAGGACGGCAACGGGGAGCAGGAATTGGCGGTGGAAACGATGAACGGGAGCAAACCCTTAACCAATTGCTCACGGAAATGGATGGGTTTGAAGGCAACACAGGTATTATTATTATTGCTGCCACTAATCGCCCAGATGTCCTGGATGCTGCACTATTACGTCCTGGACGCTTTGACAGACAAGTTATTGTGGATTACCCTGACTACAAAGGCAGGAATAACATTCTGGAAGTCCACGCTCGCAACAAAAAGATTGACCCTGAGGTTTGTCTAGAAACTGTTGCTAAGCGTACCCCTGGGTTTACTGGTGCTGACTTAGCCAACCTACTCAACGAAGCGGCAATCCTGACTGCCCGCCGCCGCAAAGATGCCATTACTATGCTCGAAATCAATGATGCTATTGACCGGGTGGTAGCTGGGATGGAAGGCACTCCTCTAGTGGACAGCAAGAATAAGCGATTAATTGCCTACCATGAAGTAGGACATGCTGTAATTTCTACCCTCCTACCGGATCACGACCCGGTACAGAAAGTAACCCTAATTCCCCGAGGGCAAGCCCGTGGTTTGACCTGGTATATTCCTGATGAAGAGCAAGGTTTGATTACTCGGGCTCAACTCAAAGCCCAAATTACTGCTGCTTTAGGGGGTAGAGCGGCAGAAGAAGAAATTTTTGGTGAGGCTGAAGTGACTACTGGTGCTGTTGGGGACTTGCGACAAGTTACCTCGCGAGCACGGCAGATGGTAACCCGCTTTGGAATGAGTGATTTGGGTCCTCTGTCCTTAGAAGATCCAGGGGGAGAAGTCTTTCTAGGGGGTAATGTGATTAATAGGGCTGAGTACTCAGAGAAAATTGCTGCCCACATTGATGCCCAAGTTCGCACAATTGTGCAGCATTGCCATGGCCATGCTCGTCAGTTAGTCCGGGAAAATCGGGTAATCATTGACCGATTAGTAGACCTGTTGATAGATCAAGAAACTATCGAAGGAGACCAGTTACGCAAAATTGTAGAAGAACACACCCAGATGTGCAAGGAACAATTGGTAGTTTCGTAGTTTCTAGTTAAACGATCAAAGGCATGCATGTTTGAAACATGTTAATGGTTAATGGTTAATGGTTAATGGCCATTAACCATTAGCATTTGTCCCAATCAAGCTCGTGTTTTATACATTGCACGCAGCACCTGGGCTGGGTCAACATATTGCTTGCCATACTTCAATCCCCAGTGCAGATGAGGACCAGTGGTACGACCAGTCATCCCTACTCGACCGATTCTGGCTCCAGAAGGCAACAGTTGGCCTTCCTTGATCCGAATCCCACCGGAGTTGTCAATTAAATAGCGAGTACCTCCATTTTTAACTGCGTATCCTTTCATGTGACAGTAGATGTGCTGCCACTTGCCCGATTGGATAGTTATTGAGGTGCCGCAAGCAGTACCATCAGAAATTTTAATTACTTTACCACTCCACCAGTTACGGATATAGCTTCCTTCAGGGGCAGCTATGTCTAAACCTCGGTGGAATTCCCATCCAGAACCTCTAGGAGAGGGTCGGTAACCGAAGCCAGAGGTGTAGCCCCGGAAGTTTTCTACGGGAAAGGAACCCCCTTTGGCAAAACTTCTTACTCCGGCTACCAAGGTTGAGGGAGGTTCTGATGCAGTTACTGGCTGGCTGGGGAAACTCGAATGGGTACTTAAACCGATTGAACTTGTTAAACTCAGTCCAGCGAAAATTAGAAGCCTTGATAAATAACCACTGCGCATTAGTTCTAGTCTGGCTTTAGCTAGTTAGGGGTCTTTCCATCATTCAACTCCTTGGGGACTCCCGTTATAGCCCAAAGACAAGTGCGGGAGATGGGGCGTATAAAGTGCGGACGCAGGTGACCCACACAGCCCCTTGGGAATTGAAGATCAAGTTGATTGCGATTCTTGATAATTTTAGCTAGTATAAATCTGGCATAAATTGATTTAATGCGCTCTTTCGCGTAGCGTCTCCTACGCAGAAAAAAGCACCGGTTCTTGTGCAAGCTGAAAAGCCTCTGCTAGAAACATGAACCATAAAAAAAACATACAAGTAAGCCCGATGATTTTATCGGAGGGTGTAGAGGCTGTTTGAATCAGCCAGTAAGAGTTTTATGCTCTTAAGAATCCCCTGCTGTAATCTTCGCCAAAGCCGACGCTACGCGAAGGATTTAGCGGTTTGATTGTCAATTATATCCCTCCAGATCACCTACCATCAGCAGGGTGTTTGGGTTGTTTTAGGTATTTATCAAAATCTTGAGTTTTGTTAAGATACCTCAAGAGGCTAATACACATTTAACTTGCACAATTTAAGGATTAGATTTTTTGTTAAGGGTTGACCTTTGACTAACCTTTGTGCGCGTGTCTACTGTGCGCGTGTCTACCGTTAACCGTTAACACTAAAGCGATCAACTCAAATAGAGATGTTAAATGTTGGTTAACTTAGTCATGAACTTGCCCCAGCCTACCCTATCCGTGAACTGATGCTGACTGAATTTTTGCCCTTCCGATTCGAGGTGGATACTACAGCGATCGCAGGAGCATCTTTGTGGTCTCTAGCGCTATATTTAAGCCTCTCGTCCTTGAGGCAATGGATTATGGAGCAATTGAACCGCTGGTTTAACTTTGCTGAGGGATTCTTTTACATCTCGGCTCAGGAATTTGAACGAACCCGTAAGGTCAGAGAATCTCAAAACGCTTTCTATGCGTCAATTGTCAGCATTTTGCCTTTTTTAGTCATTGGTGCAGTTTGTAACTACGCCGTGGAAATTAGCCTCGGACACAGTTGGGCAATCAGTATCGGGATTATTGCTTGTATGAGCTGTGGTGTGTATGAATTAGGGCGTCAGTCTGGGAATTGAATTTAGCTTCTTTTGGAAGCTAAAATAATTCTAGAAATAAGATAACAGTAATAAAGAGAAATAACTTGATCAATAATATGTTCGCGATCGCCTAAGGATTACAGTATTATACTTGTGGCTTAATCAGGTAAATAGCACGTAAGCATTCAGCTATCAGCCTTGGCCAAAGGCCAACGGCTGAATGCTTACAATCGCACTAGGTAAGTCGTTAGTGTAAAACTGGCTCACTACTGACCGTGGCCGGATTATTTAAGCGATCGCATTCCATCACTCCATACCTTACCCATCTTCTGATACTCCCGCCGAGTTCCCTGTAACAGATGTTCCATCATCACTGCACTACCTGCTTCAGCCGCTAGAAAAGCTGCTGCTAGGGCAATATTTTTAATATTCCCTCCACTCAATTTGAACTGCCGTGCCAAAAACTCAAAATCTAGATCTGCTGACAAGGGGATTTCCTCAGTCCAAATCCCCTCCCAAATGCGCCGACGACTAGCTTCATCTGGTGAGGGAAAGTGAACTGTAAAGGCTAACCTACGCACAAATGCCTCGTCTAAATTTTGGCGCAAATTTGTTGTCAAAATTGATATCCCCTCATATTCCTCCATCTTCTGCAACAGATACCCAACTTCAATATTGGCGTAGCGGTCATGAGCATCTCGAACTTCAGAGCGTTTGCCAAACAGAGCATCTGCCTCGTCAAACAGAAGGATAGCGTTAGCTGTTTCGGCAGCCATAAAAATGCGGTTCAAATTTTTCTCAGTCTCGCCAATGTACTTACTGACAACCTGGGATAAATCAATTTTGTATAGCTCAAGCTGTAGTTCATTAGCAATCACTTCCGCCGCCATGGTCTTACCTGTGCCTGGTGGACCTGAAAATAGTACATTTAATCCTTTGCCAATGGACAGCTTGCGGTGAAAGCCCCATTTTTCATAGACAATATGACGATACTTGGCTTGATTACAAATTTCTTTGAGCTGAGCAAGTTGATCGGCGGGTAAGATAATGTCTTGCCAACTATACTTAAGGTTAAGTTTGCGGGCTAATTCAGTTAAATTGTTACCAGATTGGTCACGAGCCGCTGCTAATAAGTCATTTAGGGTTGGCTTAATTGTACTGTTTAATGGCAATTCTTCAAATTCGGCAGCAGCAGGCCACAAAGCCTGATTACAAGCAGTTGTCACTGCTCCTGCTATTTGGGCTGAACTCAAGGTAAAACGATTGGCTAGGGTATCCAAGTCGCGATCGCTAAGTACAATTCCTTTAGTTTCTAAACTAGCTTGCCAGTAAACGCGCCGTTGGTAAAAATCCGGTGTAGCAAAAGGTACAGTAATCACACCCTGGAGATTGGTCAACTTTGGCACCCACGACTGTATTCCAGATAATATCACCACACCTTTCGCCTCAGTTAGTCTGTCAAGTAAGCTTTTATATAACAGATGCTGCTCTTTGGTCTGTAGTGCATCCCAACTTTCCAGACTTTCTAGATAGAGGATAGCATCGTGAAAACAGGCTTCACGGAATAACAATTTTAGCAGTTGGTCAAACTCTTCCTTAATTGCTAAAGCTTGAGCTAAATCCGCAATTAATAACTGCTTGTTCAGTTGAGCGGCAAGGGCGATCGCTCCACGGCGTTTTTCAGTAGAATGTAAACCAGAGAAATACAGATGTAGAGGCTGGCTGGTATTTTGAGCGTGTTTGACTAGCTTAGGAAGTATGTGTTTAATGTCATCCCTAATCGGTAACTTGTCCTCAACCGCAGGACTATCTATCAATTGACACCAAGATTCTAAACGCGGTTCAAGACTCTTTTGTTTTAACAGAAAATGGATAACTTGATCATCTAGCTTGAGATAATAGGATAATATTGGTGGCTTAACCTGATGAGGGTCAGGAATTAAATGAAGTAAGCCATGTTTGATTAAGGGTGCATCAGGAGCAAAATGAACTCGTTGCAACAGTTTGGCTTCAGCAGAGGGACATAGTAAATTTAAGGCTAAATCAATACTAGGTCGCCTGCGAGTGACATCATCCTGAAGATAGGCATACAGACGCTCGTAACTTAAATCAATTTCTGGAGCCAGGGCAATCAGAATCACGTCTAAATCAAATTCAGACAAACCAAAAGTCTGTTTCAGCCAGTTTAATGGTGTATTGTTAGTCTGATCAGACTCAGTTTTTTCTGCATCTACTGCAAACAAAGGTATCCCTGGTTCACGATCTAGGAGTTGTTTGACCTGATCGCGATCAATACGAAGACCTCGATAAGGGTCAGTAGCTGCTTGAGAACCGTAGACAGCTTGTGCTGTTATTACTGCTTGCTCTAGTAATTTATTTAGTCTTTCTAACGCTGAGAGTAGATAGTCGAACATGGCTTAGTTCAGAAATGTTGAATGATAGTTAAAAACCTATACAAATAGCATATAATTTTATAAAATAGAGGCTAAATTAAAATTTAATAATGTTGCTTCAATGATATATAATTTTCAAAAAATCGTCAAAAGATACGTAGGTAAATTACCTAATGATGATTATCCAGTCCTCAATACTTTCCTAAAGGTGCGCTTTCCGTTGGCGAATTAAATTCGCCCATGATTGCAACTATTTTTGTTAAAATGGTTATAATTTGTGCTATATAATATTCAAAATAGTATGATTAGTTTAGTCAAGGGTTTGAATGTGCGTGGCATAGAGGTAGACATATCGACTTTTTATAAGGCGAGCAAAGTTAGCAATCCAATGGTGTTTTATAATTTGTTCGTTGACTTAATAAAAAGTATTAATAAAAGCCAAAAAATAGGCAAGGCTAAATTAGCATTATTTCCGCGCTTATTCAACAATAGTGACCGAAATCACGCAAGCTGTTATGGAGCCAAGGTTTTCATCAAGTCAAACTATTAAGTGGCTTAAATTTATTAACAGCAGAGCCATGAGGAATAATGATTCATTTCTCTTGGTGCGCGTTCCCTAGGTCAACGATGAAACCTTGAACAGGGTAGCCTTTATAGTTGGCAGTCTGTGAGTCATAGGTTTAAGTCTTTTTAATAAGGCTACCCTGTTCTACGGTAACTTCCTGCGTCGGGAAACCCGACCGGGGTCGCACCGCGTGGGTCTTGGTCACGATAGCAAATATGGTGATAACACAATAGAATCAACTATTTAAAGTTACCGTAACAGAGTGTTTGAAGTTACCGTAGAACAGGGTCGCCTTATCACAAAGACTCAACCCTTTTATGCTAAACCGTTTCCCCCATAAAGGCGACCCTGTTGAAGGTTTCGTCTCCGGCCTTTATAGCGACAGGTTATGGGTAATACTTTTAAGTTATATGAAATAAGGCTCCCCTCTCCAAGGTTTATGTCTGAGAAATGCAAGACGCACCGTTCGCGTAGCGTGGCCGAAAGGCCAAGGTTCCCTAACACCACCACCCTATAGTTGGAGAGTAACCCAAGACTTTTTCCCAAAACAGCTGTTTGCTCATCAAAATTACTGCTGCCTTTTTTATCCAAGAACTCCGATGTAAATCGGCCAGGCACGATGATCATAGATCACGCTAACCATCAAGATATTAATCACCCCCCAACTGGTGCGGTCATACGCCAAATATATCCTATCGTTCGGCTTAAACATCTCTTCTACCAGAGCACTTACACAGGGAAACCAGATTGAAACGATATTGAACTGGTAATTTCTGAAGGGCGACTCTCAAACAAAATAGCTAACGGCAGGGCTTCAGCTAACACTTCTAGTTTGACATGTCTGAGCAATTGTAGGCTGGCAACGACTAAGGTCAGGAACAAATACCTGGTGTAATGCAGCTTATTTTTTCGGTGCGTAGTTTCGAGGTTTCCTCGAAATGCAAGACGCACCGTAGGATTTTATGGTATGGCGCACGCTATCATTTTTGGTAGATAGGTCAGGGTTACTATATTTGACCTATCTTTTTTTTGCTTCATCTGCTGTATCCCTTGCTAAACAATGGCTATACCCGCTCTGTCCCCCCGTCAGGTATTTCTATAAATTATATTTTATTTTTAGTCTTCCATCATTTTGACATAATTAAAATTTTAATCTTTTTGGGGAACTATTAATTAATAGTAATTTGAGTTAATTAGACTAAGAGCTGATTTGTAAAGTAAATCTTAAGAAGTCTGAAAGCCTTGCTATGATTGTCTTTTGGGTATTAAATAGTTCAATTGTTCTATTTGAGCGCAAGCCTTATCCTACAAGGATTACAGCGAGTTTACGAATCAGCTCTAATAAGCGATTTGGCTATCACTACTTATTTAGACAGCTTACACCCTGTTAAATCCTCAATACATAATCTTGGTCATTTGTCAAAAAAAATTAGATGCGTTTGCCCTGGCCATCACTACATGTTTATCACTACCTCCGGATAATTGCCCACACTTACGATATCCAGACAAAATCTTTCTCCCCCTGCTCTCCTGCTGCCCTGCTCCCCCTGCTCTCCTGACCAGGAAGTAGGTTATTCAACCGGATTTGATAGTATTCTGTTTCTCTAGGAGCATTCAACGAATTGTTAAGAATACAGCCCAGTAAAAATAAATGGTTTTACCGAGTTTTACAGAAGCAGATTATACCAAATACGGCTGGTAAATCTACCATTACCGATAAATAAGCTATGGATGATGGCAGCCATGAAAAATTAATGATCAGCCAGGGAAATAAAGATGTGATAAAAGCGGAGTCGGTATTCAGCAAAGATTTTGCAAAATTTTTGTTCAAGATGTTTATTGATGGAAAATATTGGGCAACAATAAGGACATGGCTCGATTTGAACCAATAAAAGGCTATCTATACCTTGTTGACTGTTGAGTGTTTACTGTTAAACGTTAACTATTGACTGCCCTCGAGATCGTCATTTCTTCGTTAAATACAGAGAATTAGAATCTGTCAAAACCGAATATTTGCGGAAAATTCGGTTCCCCTGCTCTGCTGCTCTGCCCCCCTCAGTCTAAATCAAGAATCAAACAGCTCTGCCGATCTTCGGGGGTAATGGGGGGAGCAACTGTTGACAGTCAACGGTTAAAACTCAACAGTGAACCAAACTATACAGGTTACATCTTCATTGGTTAACACTCAACAGTCAAGCAAACTATACAGGTTACATCTTCATTAACGTCTTATTAACACGAAAAACCAATGATTCGTTACCGACATAAGAAAATTAGCATTTTATTTGGCAGTCTCTTAATGGTTGGGGCATGGTGGTTACCTGCTCAAGCTAAACAGACCACTAATTCAGTCTTAGAGAAAGCAATTACAACTGAGGATCCAACTATTCCGATTGAGGAGCTAGAGCTAATGCTCAAGCCCTTGACATTAGATGAGCTGGAGGGTGAAGCTAAAGCGTGGATGTTCTTGCTTAAAACTAAAGTTAAAGAACTTAGCGATGCTGAAATTGCTGTCAAGCGCAAAAATCGAGAGCTTCAACAAACTAAAGAAGCTGTTGATGCCCTAGAAGATGCCAAAGAGGCTCTTGAGGAAGCGACAGACACTAAGGAAAAAATAGAGACTGAGGGATCGGCTGAGGATCGCCTTAAAGCTTTAAAAGCTGCTGAAGAGGCACAGGAAGCTCTCGAAAAAGCTCAAGAGTCAGTAGAAGAAGCAGTTAAAGAAGAGGAAAAGACCCAGCATGATAAAACCTTGCAAGGGGCAATTGATAAAGCAGTTGAAAGTACTGAAAAGGAAAAAGATAAAGCAAAAACTTCAAACGAGGATGTTGCTAAGGTTCAAGAAAAGATTGGGACAATTAGCAACAAAATCGTTACTGATGAACAAGAGCAGAAAAAGACTGAACAGGGACTTGACAAAGCCAAACAAGACCTAGAAGAAGCGGTGGAAGCGAAGACCGAAGTTAAAAAGCAAGTTCTGGTCAACATGACCACACTGCGAGAGGAACGCACTGCTTTAAGCGATCGCTTTGAGGTGGTACTTGAAGAGCTGGAAACTAAAGGCGGTGATGTCGAGTTGTACAACAAATACATCGATGCAATCAGTGGGATTAAGGTTGACGTAACCGACACTCAAGGAACCTGGATTACCATCGTCGGCTGGCTCCAGTCTAAAGAAGGAGGTCTGCGCTGGGCGAATAACATTGGCAAATTTTTAGGAATTGTCGCTGGCTTTAGCATCCTCTCCCTGATTGTAGGGACAGTCCTCGAGAAATCTTTGTGGATGTTCCCGAATATGTCAGCTATGCTCCGTCAGTTCGTGGTTAGGATAACCCGTCAAGGATTATTTGTGGTGGGTATTATTTTAGGTATCACTGCCCTAGAGGTCAGTATTGGTCCACTGATGGCTATGATTGGAGCTGCTGGTTTTGTGGTAGCGTTTGCGTTCCAAAATACCCTCGGTAACTTTGCCAATGGGTTAATGATCTTGCTCTATAAACCTTTCGACGTGGGCGATATGATTGAAGTAGCTGGGGTAAAAGGTACGGTTAAGGATGTCAACTTAGTTTGCACCACAATCAAGACTTATGAAAATAAAATCATTATTATCCCGAACAACTCAATCTGGGGTAACGTTATTGAGAACGAAACCAGTAGCCCCGTCCGCGCTATGTTCCTCACGGTAAGGATCAGCTACAGCAATAGTATTACTCAAGCGATCCAAGTTCTTAAGGATATTGCCAACTCTCATCCTTTAGTATTGGAAGACCCTGCACCTTGGATCGACACTGGGGAATTGGCTGAATATGCTGTTAACATTTGGTTTATGGCCTATACTAAGAAACAGGATTACTGGACAGCCTATTGTGAGATCAGCCGAATTATAAAAGAAAGATTTGAACAAGAGGGGATTGTGATCCCACTGCCGAAGCAGGAAATATACATCAACGAAGCTATCGCTAAGCAAGAGGGGAGTGGGGCAAAAACCTTTAAAGGCAATGACCTTACCCTAGACGGAAGTCATGGCCAGATAGCAACTTCAAAGCCCCATAGCTCTTTCCCCAACGGTAAGACAGCTTGAATCTGTAGACTAATCTGTAGAGGGTGATAGAATGCTTGCGCTCTCAATCAGGCGTCCAACATCCTAATTGGCGTTGCGTCAGTCTTCGAATGAATAGGAGTAGAGTGGGCATCCTGCCCGCCCGAAAAGATCCGGTGCGCTTTCCGCATCTAATTATTACAGGACTTACGCAACTGGCACAGTGGGTAGCTTAAATATAGTACTAATGTACTATATTTAAGCTACCTCTGTCATCAGCCCTTTTTCAGATTAGTAATAATAATTAATGGTCGTTCGTTTTTTCAATTTTCTGATCAAATCAGAGGATGGTGCCTTAAAAAATTCAGTTATTGATGAAATTTACTAAACTTAACTATTGTCAATACTTATTAAGTAGCCACCTCAATTATACTCTCACCAATTTAGCCTAACATTTAGGGCGTGTCATCAATTAAGCCAGATAACGGTAGCAGCCAGATAAATTGCGGATAGAAAGTTTATTGCCCCTTTATCATAGCGTGTGGCAATCGCTCGATATTGCTTGAGTTGGGCAAAGAAGTTTTCAATTAGATGTCGTGCTTGGTATAAGTATCGATCATACTCACGCTTAACAGTACGGTTGCACTTGGGCGGA
>NZ_JAAHFZ010000090.1:0-15537 GCF_010672795.1 Moorena sp. SIO1G6 | reverse complement strand
TCCTAGCTCTTTCAATATCCATTGTTCCATATTTGTGATAATAGATGCCAGAGGCGATTCTAGCAAGAACACACACTTGACTCTTTTTGTCAAGTTTTATGTTAAGAAAGATGTTTATAAAGCATAGCTTACTAAGGGGGGAAGGGAAAGCGGATCCCCCCTAACCCCCCTTACTAAGGGGGGAAGGGAAAGCGGATCCCCCCTAACCCCCCTTACTAAGGGGGGAAGGGAATAGGGAACAGGAAGTGTGGGAAGTGTGGGAGGTGTGGGAGGTGTGGGGAGTGAGATGAGTAAGTGGCTCCCCAAGACCTCACTGCATGGTTACTCCCGATTCCCGATTCCCGATTCCCGATTCCCGTTCCCCTCCTGGGAGGGGTTAGGGGTGGGTTCCGATTCCCGATTCCCGACTCCCGATTCCCTATTCCTCTACTCGCTCACCAGTCAAGCTAAAGGCACGAGCTTCGGTAATTTTAACTAGAACTAGCTCACCTTTAAGGTGATTAATATCCCCAGAGAAGAACGTGAGACGATTTCCTTTGGTTCTGCCCATCACTTGAGTATTGTCTTTGGGATTCTGGTCTTCCACCAGCACTTCCTCAATCCGTCCCAGATAACGTTGCGATCGCTCAGCTGCTTTTACCGCAACTAGGTGGTTGAGACGTTGAAGGCGATCGCATTTGACCTCCTCAGAGAGCTGATTTTCCCACAATGCGGCTGGTGTGCCAGGACGAGGGGAATAGGCAGCGGTATTGAGCTGGTCAAAGCCAATATCTTCTACTAGTTTTAGGGTATTTTCAAATTGTGCTTCCGTTTCCCCAGGAAAGCCCACAATCGCATCTGCACTAATGGAGGCATCGGGCATATAGTCCCGAATGGTATTAATAATCCGGCGATATTTCTGGTGGGTATAGCCCCTTGCCATAGCTTTGAGAATATCGTTATCCCCAGATTGGAAGGGAATGTGGAAATGTTCGCACACTTCCGGCAACTCATGACAGGCGCGGATCAGCCGTTCTACAAAGTAGCGGGGGTGACTAGTAGCAAACCGGAGCCGCTCAATGCCTGGCACATTGCTAACATAATACAGTAAATCTGTCAAGGTGTGCTGATGCCGCCCCGATTCAGTCACCCCTGGTAAGTCACGTCCGTAAGCATCAATATTTTGTCCTAATAGGGTGATTTCCTTATAGCCAAGCCGTCCCAACTCCTCCATTTCTGCCCGAATCGCTTCTGGAGTACGGGATTGCTCTAAACCTCGGACATTGGGCACTACACAGTAGCTGCAGCGTTCGTTACACCCATAAATTATATTTACCCAGGCGCTAATGCTGCTGTCCCGTCTTGGTTTAGTGATGTCTTCAACAATATGAATTGGTTCTGTAGCAACTAGCTGGTTGCCATCAAATACCTGGTCTAGCAAATCCCCCAAACGATTGGCATGTTGGGGTCCCATGACTAAGTCAACTTCTGGGACTCGCCGCAGCAGTGCTTCTCCCTCCTGTTGTGCCACACAACCAGCTACTACCAAGGTCAGGTCTGGTTGTTGGTGTTTGCGCTTTGCCTGTCTTCCTAGGTAGGAATAAACCTTTTGCTCAGCATTATCTCGAATGGTGCAGGTGTTGTAGACAATTAAGTCAGCCTCGTTGGGATTTTCTGACCACTGGAAGCCGATATCCTCCAGAATTCCAGCCATCCGCTCGGAGTCGGCTTTGTTCATCTGGCAGCCAAAGGTGGTGATATGGTAGCGGCGGGGAAATGAGGTCATCTTACGTTAAACAGCTAAGGATTCGATCAGGGGATCTTCTCTAATTATAGATTTCTCAGACCTACTCCTCTTGCTGATCCCTATCCCAAACCTAAATTACACCCCTAGACAAAACCTATAGATATAGCAGTCGCCAGGGCAGTTAGGACATGACAAAAGTCTCAAACCTAAGTAAGCGCAAGAGTTTGACTTCTGACTTCTGACTTCTGACTTCTGCTATAGTTGCCAGCATTTTTCTCTAATCAACATTTTATTAACCAAAATTTTTGTCTGGTTGCTTTACCTTGCTTGACTATTTAATCATATCCGTAAATACACTTATTTTAAACATAAAGCTATTTGTATAAATCCCTAAAATCATCGTTTTTTGTTGGCTTTTATTAAGTTAAAATAGTGTCTTTTTTGCTGGTTTGATTATTTTAATATTTTTTGATTAATTTAGTTTTTATTGAAAATTCATGCTGATTTTGCTGGAAAAGTTTTGAAGTAATGAGTAGAAACTTTGAGCAAGGTCACCACAATGGGTTTTCAAAGATATATCTTTTTGTCTACTCTGCTAGTTACAGTTTTAGGAGGTAATTTTTACTATGGTGAGTCTAGTTTTGGACAAGGGTACCATTCTGATTCGGTTTACCAGCAATTACTAGCTGTACAGGAAGAAAGTTGTCCTCCAGGAAGCGGACGGCGAGAGACTTCTGATTGTTTAAATTGAAAGCCTTTATCCTTAAAAAAATGGCTATATCCTGCTGGAATTGATAACTACAGTTCAGGGTAATTTATCAGGTAAATTTAAAAGATAACTACCTGGATTTCCACTGACCATGAAAGCTTAAGGGGATAACCTTTGGTAATCCCAGACGACATATCGGTTCTTGATTTAGGGTGTTTCTACCAAATACCATCACTTCACTAGTATCAGAATTACCGTCATACACCACTGTTAATATCCAACCCTGGTCAGGATTCAGGCTATCCGTTACATAGACTGGTTCCGAGGGATAGCGATTTTCTCCTAAATCAGCCACAATCAAGGTGCCAGTTTTGTGGTCAAAACATCCAATTGCACCCAATAATTCTTTACTAATATCGACGACTTCGCGATGTACTGATAAATAAGTATGAAGTGAGTATTGTCCTACTCGCTGTTGCGGCACTACAGGAAATTCACAGCTTCTATCCAACAACTGTTGTAACTGCACGACCTGACCAGTGTCAGGATTCAGTCGGGCTTGCCACAGGGTTCCTTTCGCTTCGGTCTTAGTTTGACCAGTGGCAACTTCTTTCAAATACTGATTGGTCTGAAAGTCAGCATAACGGACAAAATCAATCACGATCAAGCCATCTTTCTCCACATAACCATTGCTGAAGTGCCACTGATACCAGGGTTCAGCTTCACCGCGACTGACTACACTAAGGCTGTCACAGTCTACAACAATAATTTGGGTTGACTTATTTGGGTGCCACTCCATAGCATCACCATAGCTGCACCAACCCAGAGCTACTTTTAGGAAATTCACTCGCACTGGGGGTACAAAAAATACTAGATACGGCCCAGCCAGAACAAAATCATGGATGAAGGGCAAACCCTCTAACTGTACTGACCCTTGTTGGATAATTTTGCCAGTGGAATTGCTTTTGTAAATGTTGAGTCTGCTATTAAGTTCAGCCGTCAGTCCAAAGTTGAAAATCTCTCCAGTTTTGGGATCAATCTTGGGATGGGCAGAAAAGCTTGCTCCTTTGCCTAGGCCAGATAAGTCATCAGTGCCTCTGGTTTCTAAGGTCTGGAGGTCCAAGGCATGGGGATGACCACCTTCCCATAGGGCTAACAATTTATCAGGTAATGGTAGCACTGAGGTATTGGCAGCATTTTTAACTGGCTTACTCCAGCGTTTCCAGATTGGTCCTGGTGTTGTCATGCCATAGTTGGGGTACAGTAATTTGTCAGCAGCTGCTTCTGCTTGATAGCCAGAGGTTTGGACGTAGCGATAAACTCCTGTGGCACCAGCAGGGGTAAAATGTACTGCTAAAATCGCCCCATCACCATCAAACCAATGTCCAACAGCTACACCACCTCGCTCTAACCGTGCAGGACCATTTGTATACAGAGAACCTCGCAACCCTTCTGGGATTTTGCCAGAAATGACCGGAAGGACTGTAGGCGGAAATTCAGTTGCCGGTTTTGCGATCGCATTCGCCCAGCCTTTTGTTGTAGATGCTTGATTCATCGTTGCTATAGCAGTTGTCAAAGGGAGCAGGGAGCAGGGAGCAGGGAACAGGGAAGAGTGTGGGGAGATGGGGAGATAGGGAGATAGGGAGATAGGGAGATGGGGAGATAGGGAGATAGGAAACATTTTTATAGCTTTTCTGATATTTACCAGGTAAACTCAATGTTCTTAGCCCGATTCCCGATTCCCGATTCCCGATTCCCGATTCCCGATTCCCAACTCCCGATTCCCGACTCCCGATTCCCGATAGTTATTACCCAGCTACTGCTGTCGCTTCTGGTTTCTGGGCAGACTCCTGATCTTTGCGCTGGATCAGTTCAATCTTGTATCCACTAGGGTCTTCCACAAAAGCAATCACTGTTGAACCGTGCTTCATCGGTCCTGGCTCCCGCACTACCTTACCACCAAGAGATTTAATTTGGTCGCAGGTTTGGTAGATATCGTCTACACCAAGGGCAATATGACCGAAAGCATCCCCGATGTTGTACTGATCAACCCCCCAGTTATAGGTTAGTTCAATAACCGTGTTGTCAGATTCATCCCCGTAGCCTACAAATGCTAAGGTAAATTCTCCCCCTGGATAGTCCTTCTGACGGAGCAGCTTCATGCCTAGGACATCGCAGTAAAACTTGATCGATTCCTCAAGATTGCCGACTCGCAGCATTGTGTGTAGCATTCGCATTAGCTTAGTGTCTCCTCTTGAATCTAGCTAATTCGGTTCTATTTTATAGCAGTTGTTAGAGGGAGCAGGGAGTCGGGAGTCGGGAATCGGGAGTCGGGAGTCGGGAATCGGGAATCGGGAGTCGGGAATCGGGAAAAAATCCTGTTTACCTCATAAGTTTTGATATCTGAAATATAATTGAGAACCCAGCGCTATACCTCGAATTGTGATCAAGGTCGGGTTTGGAGGTCTCTCTACTATACATGGCATAGTTTAGCAGTTTCTTGTGTCTACAATAGAGTTGATTATTCCACAGTTCATGTAGTGCGATCGCATAAGCGCGGAAGCTGAGGCCGTAGGCCACGCTTTGCGAACGCGTGACTCGCGTGACTCCCATAGCGGCTCAATGCGCGCGCATCGCATTTTCCGATTCCCGATTCCCGATTCCCGATTCCCGATTCCCGATTCCCTTCAACCAACTAACCTTGGCCTTTGGCCACGCTACGCGAACAACCCTAAACATGGTCACTTGGGATCCCTATCTAGCATCAATCCGTAAAGAGTACGACCAATGGTGGCAAGTTTATACCCTGACCGATGTCGAAGACCGCAAGCGCAAGCAGCAGCAACAGACTCCTGGGCTGTTTAACTTTAACCTAATGGTGCAAACCATGAAGTTAGAGCAGCTACAAACAGACCAGAATCAGGAAGAAACTGAGCGCTTACCTGTCCTAGAAGGATTGCGCAAGTATGCTGCTGACCATGTCTTACTGGTGGGACGTCCGGGTTCAGGCAAATCCACTGCCTTAGTGCGATTGTTGGGGGATGAAGGGATACAAGGAAAAATTCCGGTGCTGGTGGAACTGCGATATTACCAGACATCGGTGCTGGAGTTAGTACGGAATTTTGTGAAACGCCATGGTGTACTGCTGGACTCCACGGAAATTGAAAGACTATTGTTTAGACTTCGCGGCAGTTGTCGGGAACAGGGAACAGGGAACAGGGAACAGTGGACAAGAATTGACGCAAACACTATTAGAAAAATACTTTTGCAAGAGGTCTATTGATGGACAATTCTGGTTACTGATCGATGGCGTGAACGAGCTACCGTCAGCAGCAGGATACCAAGATTTGACTCAGTTTCGGAGGGATTACCAGAAGACTCAGGGTCCCGGACTTGGTGCTTTGGATCATTATTTCATTGACTTGTAGAGAGTCGGGAGTAGGCGGGAGTGATGTGGAATGGGCATCTTGCCCGTTTCCTGGTATCACAAATGCGAACGCGCCCCGCGTGACCAAAGGTCAATCGCGTAGCGTGGCCTACGGCCAATCGCATCTGTGATAGTGCTCAATTCTCCTGACTAACCTGATGTTGTGCCAATAGCTGCTCAAATTCCTCAAGGGAGTTACTCTCAAGAGAGTGATCAATCAACTGTTCCAACCCAGAGATATCGTCTATGCCATTAATCGCTGCCACCAATTCCGGTGATACCGATTCAAAGCGCTTTTGTAAAATTTTAACTACTGTCCCTTGAAAGCTTTTCCGAGATTGTTGAAGTCCTTGTTCCAGACCCCTTTTCATTGCCCTTTCTGACCCTCGACTAATTAAAGGCATCTGTCTTTCCTCCTGATAACGTTCGAGTTCTTGATTCAGCTCCTGTTCTAACTGTTCCGGTAAAGCCATCATCTGGTCAATACACTGGAATAGCTTCACTATATCGTTTTTACTATAACCTTGTTCAAAAAGTCTCCGAACCAGGTACCACTTCCATCCCTTGCGCTCCATCGGTTGTTTATGGGTGGCTTTGGTTTTTAAATGAGCCATCACCACTACTGCAAAGGGATTGGTACTCGATTCGAACACCTGCCACATTGACTCATACTTGAGTAATTTAATAATCGGAAATTCTAGACTCAGCCGACAACCTCCCAAGCCATATTCATAGGACGATGGAGACCAAGACGCATTCTCATCCCCCAATACCGCTAAGCTAATTACAGGTTTTTCGTAGAGGTCAAATGCCCTGTAATGATATTGCTACATTCGCTTGGCAAAGGTTGATTCTTTTTGGCTTTGTACCTCTACATGAATCAAGACCCAAGTTTCATTTCCACCACAGAGCCACACCTGGAATAATTTATCAGCGATCCGTTTTCCTGACTCGGCAGCACCAACTATCTGCTGTAGCTCTGTATCAAGGGATTGGGGTGTCTGATTCCAATCAATCAGAGTGTGAACTTCGGGAAAGCAAAACTGTAAAAATGACTCAAAATAGGCTTGTAATGCTTCTTTCCAAGGATTGTCATAGTCAGCTATTGGTTCACTCATTTCTATCTTTTCAGACTACACTAATAATCAAAATTATCTAACCATAAATATATCAATTTTGTCATTGATTTAATGGCATTAAATGTATAAAAATATATAAAAAAAAATAAGATTAGGAATAAATAAATACTAAAATTACTGAAAGCAATCTCTAGGATTTATAAAATAGGTTAAGTACACAATTTTTAAATTTTATGGAAATTGTTCTAGTTCCTGGTAACCATGACCTCAACTGAAAGCAAAAGAGGCTGATCAGTAATGCGATCGCATCCCATTACTGACCTTGGATTTATGGAACAACTTGCCCAAGCTAAATTCCGCTTATTATTCCATTCACTTTTATTGAGTCGGGAGCGGTGCGACCCGTGATGGTGAGCAATCCCTCGGCATCACGGAAAGCGCACCGAAGGAGTCGGGAGTACTTACCTTACTAATGCTTCTTTCTCCAACAACAGTGTCACAGGACCATCATTTTCTATCGAAACTTCCATCATCGCACCAAACTCACCAGTTTCTACCCGTAAGCCACTCATCCGTAACTTATTCACAAATAGTTGATATAGTGCCCTAGCGTATTCTGGAGCAGCGGACTGACTAAAGGAAGGGCGGCGTCCTTTGCGACAATCTCCATAAAGGGTAAACTGGCTAACCACCAATAGCTCACCACCTATATCCTGCACGGACTTTTCCCAACGATTATTACCAGTAGTTTCGTCTGGAAATAGCCTTAATTCTAGACACTTTCGCAGCATCCAGTCTAATTCAGCTTCCGTATCAGTATCCGCAATACCGACTAGTAGGTTAAGCCCTCGCCCTATTTTCCCAATAACTCTTCTATCTACTTCGACTTGAGAAGATTTTACTCGTTGGATGATTACGCGCATATGTAGCAGTTCTCAATTGGCTGAGGTACAAATTTTTGGGTTTTAGGGAACAGCGGATCTGGGAATAGGGAACAGGGAGCATACAGGAGTTAAGAGAAAAGTCGGCAGTCGAAAAAAATTTTATGTACCTCATTAGATTATAAAACAATACGAAAGGCCATTTTAATAAAAATGGATTTTTTTAATCCATAAAAGCTTGATTTAGTAAGCTTCAGAGCAATTATTTTATACTCATTTATAATCGCCACACTAGGCCACCATTTATTCCCGATTCCCGATTCCCGATTCCCGATTCCCGATTCCCGATTCCCAGATCCGCTGTTCCCTCTTAAAAACTTATGATACCTACAAACTAATTAACGATAATACCAAAAGAAAGGCAATTTATAACAGATAAGTAATGCAAACGCTACGGTTTAATAAACCATCCCAAAGATAGCCTTGACGTTTGGGACTATTACTGCGCTTAAAGGTACGACTCCAGCCAGTAAAAATAGCTGGACTGCGCAAGTTAAACTCCTGAGTCAAAATTTCCTCAATTTGTCCCAAACGGGGATAGAAACCGCGCTGGAAGTGCTTCCATTGACTTTCCAGAATCCAGAAAAACAGGGGAATAGCACACCCAATCAGGGCGATGCTATTCTGTTTCTCTTTTAAGACCATGCGCACAACCACACCAGTGGCCGTAATCCCCAAGGCTTTAATCACCCAGATTTGTTTGTTGTAATCTTCTACAGTAGTTTGCAGGAAAAAATATTCCTGTTTGAGCAGATTTAGCTCGAATTCTGAGCCCGATGGGGGTTGGGGGTCGATGGGTGATGGACTAGACATAACGTTAGTGTTCAAGTAACACAAAGTGTTTGTTGTGCAAAACCTTTTGCATCGCTTCCATCTGAGCTTTGGCCTGTTGCAGCTGACTTTGAAGTTGCTGAATATCTTCCGATGGTAATGATGTTACTTCAGAATAGGATTGAAACCCAGTATGGGTTTGACCATTACCGACACCAGGATGCGTTCGCGTAGCGTGACCGTAGGTCAATCGCGTAGCGTGACCGTAGGTCAATCGCGTAGCGTGACCGTAGGTCAATCGCGTAGCGTGACCGTAGGTCAATCCCATGTACTCAACGGTTTTGGCTGGCCCCTTCACCGCAGATTTAGCTACTGGTTGATATTCTCTCGACCGAGTCTTAGTCACCAGTGGTTCACGGTTTGACTGGAAGCTAGAACTAGTATATACAGTGTAGTTAATTGGCTGCTGTGGCAATTTCTGATTGTCTATCTGATTGTCTATCTGATTCTCGATCTGATTTTCTAAAGGCTTATGTTGAGTAAGGTTCTGCTGGGATTCTGAAAGCCTAAGTTTTTCTAATAATTCTTCCTTTTTTTGACTTTGTTGTGCTAAATCTGATAACTGTGACTGAAGTTGGGATGACTGTTGAGCAGACTGTTGCCATCCTGCTATGGCGACACTGGCCATACCAGCTCCCAGGCTAATCACCGTTGCTAAGGTCAGGTAAGGCGTTGCCGCATCTCGCACATGACCGTAGAATAGTTGCTCCTCCTGTACTTTAATGGATAATGGCTGAGCACCGAACCAGCCTACGGGTAACGTCAGCCCAGCAAATACTGTTGCTGAAATCAATGCTGGTCTAAACACAAATTTCTGAAGTGGGGAGGAAATCATAGATGATATTATTGCCCTTAACAACAGGTCAGTAAGAGTCCCGAAACCCTAGTCATCTTAACTAGTCTTCCCCTAGCTTATTTAAAATAATTTTGGTTAGTTGTGAGCCAACTCTAAAATAATTGTGATTATTTTCAGCAATTTTCGTGAGCCATATCACAATTAGTATGGTCGAAATATTTAGGGCGATTATATCTACAATACTATAGGTATAGAAAACTGTGTAGTGTTGATGTTCCAGACCTTAAAGTGGCATACTCTCATCGTAAGAATTAAGTTATCAGCACCCAGTTATCAGCACTAACTAGTCAGTTTTTAAACCATGGCTGTTCGCGTAGCGTGCGCGTAGCGCTTAAGCTGATAGCTAATAGCAGATAGCTCAGATAGCAGATAGCTCACAGCTCCTAAGGGCTGAGATGGCTGACATCATTGATTAACTAGGAGATTGAAAAGAAGTGACATTCCTTTCTTATCCTAGAGCGATTTAACGATTAAGGCAGTTGCAATCTTTAGATAATTAGAGGAAAAAGCATGTTGACTAAATCAGAAACTGCAATTGCGGCAATTGATGCCAGAGAGATATTAGATTCTCGTGGACGTCCAACAGTAGAAGCCCAAGTGCGCCTTGTGAACGGTGCCGTGGGAATTGCCCAAGTTCCCAGTGGTGCTTCTACTGGTACTTTTGAAGCCCATGAACTACGAGATAATGACCCCCGTCGCTACGGTGGTAAAGGGGTACTCAAGGCAGTATCGAATATCAAAGAAAAACTCGGCCCAGACCTATTGGAAAACGATGCTCTCAACCAAATGTTGGTTGACCACAAGATGATTCATCGGGATGGTTCGGCCAACAAAAAGACTATGGGAGCAAATGCCATCCTAGCTATTTCCCTAGCTACAGCTAAGGCGGCGGCGGCCAGTAAAGGACTCCCCCTCTACCGCTACTTAGGTGGACCACTAGCTAATCTACTACCAGTTCCGTTGATGAATGTGATCAACGGTGGTGCTCATGCGGATAATAATGTAGATTTTCAGGAATTCATGATTGTGCCAGTGGGAGCGAAGTCGTTTCGAGAGGCTCTGCGCTGGGGAGCTGAGGTTTTTGCCGCCTTGGCTAAGGTTTTGAAAGAGAAAAAATTGCTTACCGGTGTGGGAGATGAAGGTGGCTTTGCTCCCAACTTGGGGTCAAATAAAGAAGCGCTAGACTTATTGATTGCGGCTATAGAAACATCTGGGTATAAGCCAGGAGAACAAATTGCTTTAGCGATGGATGTGGCAGCCAGCGAGTTCTACAAAGACGCTCAGTATGTCTATGATGGACAGCCTCACTCTCCAGAAGAGTTTGTTAACTATCTAGCTGAGTTGGTGGGGCAATACCCAATTGTTTCTATTGAAGATGGACTCCACGAAGAGGATTGGAGTAATTGGCAGTTGCTCACTGAAAAACTGGGTTCCCGTATTCAGTTAGTGGGTGATGACCTATTTGTTACCAATCCCACCAGGCTACAAAAAGGTATTGATATCGGTGCTGGTAACTCGATCTTGATTAAGCTCAATCAAATTGGTTCCTTGACCGAAACTCTTGAAACTATTGACTTAGCAACTCGCAACGGTTTCCGTTCCGTGATTAGTCACCGTTCTGGGGAAACCGAAGATACTACTATTGCTGATCTAGCGGTTGCTACTCGTGCCGGTCAAATTAAAACAGGTTCACTGTGCCGTAGTGAACGGGTGGCTAAGTATAACCAGTTGCTGCGGATTGAAGATGAATTAGGCGATCGCGCCATTTATGCTGGAACTTGTGGCATGGGACCGCTGTGTCAGGGTTGAAGGTTAGGAGGTTGAACGCGATTGCGTGGCCAATAGCCTAAGGTTAGGAGGTTGAAGGTTGAAGGTTGAAGGTTGAACGCGATTGCGTGGCCAACGGCCAAGGTTGAACGCGATCGCGTGGCCAATAGGCCAAGGTGATTTGGTGGGGAGTGTAGGAGGAATGGTTTTTTCCTATCTCCCACCACGTCTGGTGTCTTCTGCACATCGGTCCGACAACCGATTCACGGATAAAAACTCAGTTGAGGCAAGCCTAGGGTTTCGTCCCAACCCATCATCAGATTCAAACACTGTACAGCTTGACCAGCTTGACCTTTGAGCAAGTTGTCGATGGCTGACATAACGATAACTCGGTCAGTTCGGCTATCGACTTCTACCCCTATGTAACAAAGATTAGTGCCACAAGCCCACTTGGTTTGGGGATAGGTGCCACTGGGTAACACCCGGACAAAGGGAGAGGCGCGGTAGAAGGCTGTGTAAATAGTGAATAAATCTTCCCTGACTAGTCCCGGATCCTGCAATGTGGCATAAACGGTAGCTAGGATTCCCCTTACCATGGGAACGAGGTGGGGTGTAAATTGCACCCTGACTTCGTGACTGGCTAAATGACTGCAAATTTGCTCAATTTCTGGGGTATGGCGGTGATGGGTCACGCCATAAGGGGCTAGAGAGCTGTCAGCTTCTGCTAGTAAGAGATTGGTTTTTGCCTTGCGTCCACCCCCAGAAGTACCGGATTTGGCATCGATAATCGCAGTGTCTGGAATAATCAGACCCTGTTTGAGCAGGGGAGCAATGGCGAGCAGGCTGGTGGTGACGTAGCAACCAGGACAACCGACTAACTCGGCAGAGGAAATGCGATCGCGATACAGTTCCGGTAAACCATAAACAGCAGTAGCAGCGGTTTCTTGGTCGTGGCGCTCTCCACCGTACCAGCTTTTGTAAGTCTCAAGTTTACTAAATCGATAGTCAGCTGAGAGATCGAGAACTTTTAATCCTTTTGATAACAGTGATGGTGCTAGCTTATGGGCTAAACCGTTAGGCAACGACAGAAACACTACCTGACAACGGGATACAATAGTATTTATGTCAATAGGCTCAATGGTTAGATTAACACGATGGCCTAGATGAGGGTAAAGCTCGGCAAATCCCTTGCCAGCACTGCTTTCTCCACCCAAATAAACTACATCGACTCCTGGGTGATCCATCAAGAGCCTTACAAGTTGTACGCCACCATAACCAGAAGCACCAATTATGCCTACTGGCAGGCGTTCTAAATCCCCCATCATCTTCCTTTCCTATAGGGTAAGAGCTTTGACATCCTCCCCCACTAAGGGCTAATTGCTGGCTCAGTGGGAGATTTTCAACCTTGGGCCTGATTATACACCTGCTTGCGGGACTCTTGACTAGACCAAGAACAACCTCAGTCCCCGTCAGACCCTCTCCACAGGCATTTTCATTCACTGTCTTGGGAACAGTGGCTCAGTTTTCTACGTCCTGTTTTAGCACTATTTGTGCAGTTGCCACATCTGTTAGTCAATCCGATCACTAACAAAAATTATCCCCTAGCAACGGTTCGTTAAAACTGACTAAGTTTACCCTAATCCCTCAGTTATTGGCAACATTTGAATGGCACAAGACCAGTTGTGATTTCGTAAGCATTCAGCTATCAGCCCTTAGCGGTCAGCTTAAAACAAGCTATCCGGCTGACCAGTTCAACGGACTCAAAGCCAAAGACTATAAATTCCTCGCTCAGGGGAGGGAACTGATATTAAACGAATACTTACCTGTTTCATTCAAAAGCACCATCTGTAGCACCATCTGTAGCGCCTTAGCTGATACCTGACGGCTGAATGCTTACGTGATTTTCCAAATCACAAGGCGCTGACATCGGAACCTGCTTCTGGTGATTAAAAGCCTGGTCTATCTACCAAGCCAGCAGCCGAACTTCGATAGACTATACTAGAAACCAAGAACATCTAACCGGGTGCATCGAATATTTGTAAAAAAGGAAGTGTGGGGAGGGGGGGGAGTGTGGGAAGTGTGGGAATTTTCGGGGCAATTTTTGCCTAATTTCAGGCATTGAGATGCACCCATCTCACCTCATGTCAAGTGTCAAACTTGGGAAAATGAGCTATAATCATTCTCCCATTGATTTCAAGCCCATTCAATAATTAAACAAAAGCAGCAAGCAAGTGGAATCACCCAAAACTGATGTGTATAAGTTTGATAGCATTGATGATGCTCTGGCAGACCTGAAATCAGGTCAACCAGTGGTGGTGGTTGATGATGAAAATCGGGAAAACGAAGGAGACCTAATTTGTGCTGCACAATTTGCTACCCCTGACATGATTAATTTCATGGCAGTGGAAGCACGAGGGTTGATTTGTCTGGCGATGACAGGGGAGCGCTTGGATGCTCTAGACCTTCCCCTAATGGTGAGTAACAACACGGACACTAACCAGACAGCGTTTACCGTGAGCATTGATGCAGCACCCCACTTAGGGGTGACCACTGGTATCTCCGCTGAAGACCGTGCTCGTACTATCCAGTTTGCGATCAACCCAGTAACCAAACCCAGTGATTTGCGACGACCTGGTCACATTTTTCCCCTCCGTGCTAGAAAGGGAGGCGTATTGAAGCGGGCTGGTCATACGGAAGCAGGGGTTGACTTATCAAGATTGGCAGGTTTATACCCAGCGGGTGTGATCTGTGAAATTCAAAATGCTGATGGCTCCATGGCTCGCTTGCCAGAGTTGATTGAGTATGCCAATAAGCATCAACTCAAAATTATCAGTATTGCTGATTTAATCAGTTACCGCCTCAAACATGACCGCTTTGTTTATCGAGAATCCGTTGCCCAATTCCCCAGTAATTTTGGGAATTTCCAGATTTACGCTTACCGCAACACGTTAGATCACTCGGAGCATGTTGCCGTTGTAAAAGGAGACCCGACTCAGTTCAAAGACCATCAAGTGATGGTGCGGATGCACTCAGAATGTTTAACGGGAGATGCCTTGGGTTCTCTGCGCTGTGACTGTCGAATGCAACTACAAGCTGCCCTGAAAATGATTGAGAATTCCAGTGAGGGAGTCGTGGTTTATTTGCGGCAAGAAGGCCGAGGGATTGGTTTGGTGAATAAGTTGAAAGCTTATTCCTTGCAAGATATGGGACTGGATACCGTAGAAGCAAATGAACGTTTGGGATTCCCGGCTGACCTGCGAGACTATGGCATGGGAGCACAAATTCTCAATGATTTAGGAGTTAAGAAAATTTGCTTGATTACCAATAATCCTCGGAAAATCGCTGGTTTAAAAGGTTATGGATTGGAGGTAGTCGATCGGGTACCATTGTTGATTGAAGCTAATGACTACAATTCTAGCTATCTGGCAACTAAGGCACAGAAGCTGGGTCATTTGCTGTTGCAGACCTATTTAGTTACGGTAGCGATTCATTGGCAAGACCAGCCCCAGCAGGTGACAGAACGTTATCAGCGTTTAGAAAAGCTAAGGTCTCTAGCTCATAGTCAGAACTTATTATTGCAGGAGGAGTCACGACCTGTAGCGTCCGCAGTTTTTGAGAAACCTGCTTTAATGGTACACTTAGGGTTTGATCAGCCTGAGCTAGCAGCACTAGATTGGTACGAATCTAGTGACCATCCCTATGTTAATGCGATCGCTAATATTTTAGACAGCGTGATTGAATGGCCTGAGCTAAGATGCCTGGAATTTCTAGTCTCTTCTGGACACGATCCACTGACTAGTTTACAAATACTCTTAGACCGAGAGAAGTTTCCCTTGACTAAGCGACCATCTTCAGTGTGTGAGAATTTAACGACTCAGAAAATTTATAGTTTTGATCGCTCCATGGAGTAATATCAATTATTGCTTTTAGTCATTAGTTATTACTTATTTGTTAACCCAACACCCATGCTAATGATTTAATCTCTTTTAATTTCTTTGGTTGCTTGATATAGAAAAAGCCTCTTGCCAGTTTAGACAAGAGGCTTTTTCTATTAACTATTATTAAAATAATATATATCCTGGCACTGAGCTATTTTAGCAGGCAGCTACCCACCAACTATCTTCGCCGCAGCTACGTTTCACCTCCGAGTTCGGGATGGGGTCGGTGTGGTTCCGTAGCGCTATAAGCACCAGGAAGTGGT
>NZ_JAAHFZ010000009.1:0-77222 GCF_010672795.1 Moorena sp. SIO1G6 | reverse complement strand
TGTCATCTTTTCCCTAGAGACGAAACCTTAGGATAGTGGAGTCTTAATTAATAAATTTTTACCCTTCTCTGCATAACCTGCCAACCATAAAGACTCCACTATCCTTACGGTAACTTCAAAGTCTACCGATTTTGCTGCGCCGCCAGTTTACTGGACTTCGCTCGTATAGGCGCATCTGTTTCCAATCGGCAAAGCCGACGCTACGCGAACGTCTCGGGTGGGTCATTGACCACCCTCAATAAGCGCACATCTATCGTTAAAGACGCAATTCCTCTCTCGCTAACCCTACGGGTATAACGAGAGAGGAATTGCTCTTAAGGATGAGTCTAGATATACTCCGATACTTTTTAGCTACCAAAATCTACCAAAGGCAAATTCTGGCTCGCCAATGCAAGATGCTTTCACATCCAGGGGGTATCTCCCAAAGCTCTGACGGAATATCCCGCGAGCGCCATAAAAATGTCAACCCCAAAGTTGGTTCCACCGGGATAGAGAGCGCAACTATTAAACCCTTGGTTTTCGGCTTTAATTTAAGTTACATAATAATCCCTGTCGGTGTTACCCTAATTTAATTATAACAAATAATAAGAGTTTTTGCTGAGGGGGTGACATGAGCCCCAAAAAGCTTACTATATAAGGCTTTGATGCCAATGGTATCATGGAAGATACAGTCGGAAATTAACCCTCAATTCATTTTCTGGAAGCTCAAACCCTTATAACTACGTCCAATGTTTGCCCAAAACAGAATGTATATTTTTGTGAATTATCGGCTGAAATTTTTACCCAGTAAGGATTTCAGCTTGCATGTCACCCCCCCAGGAGTTTTTGGTAGACTCTGCGACATTTTCTCTAGCTGTTTACTAACCCTATACCGAGCTAGCTTAAGCAGCCACTTATATCATGTCCGGTTGAATACTTACACGCTTGCCCGAATCGAAGGCAGAGGGCAGAAGGCAGAAGGTAGAAGTAAAGGAGTAAGGTTTAATCGGTAATGGTGTTTTATCACTAATTATCCGGACATGATATTACAAAATATCATATTCCATCTTACCTTAAATCTAAGTGGTAATAGCTGAATGCTTATAAAAAGATTGACAGGTCAAGTCTTCCACTAGAAAGTTTACTGTCAATCTTTATGAATTTTATTTACACCGCTGGGGTTTGACGAAATCGTGTAAGCATTCAGCTATCAGCTATCAGCTATCAGCTAATGAGCTAAATCTCAGAGGTTGTCTGAGAAGTCTCATTTGCTACATCCAAGCCCCCGTTGGTCCCCCAATTCTGGGGGACTTTTAGAAGCAAATTGACTCTTGTTCCCCCCAAAGTTGGGGGGTCAGGGGGGCAAAATTCAGTATCAAAAAACTTTTCAGATATCCTCTCAGCGTCGAAGCCTGTGCCACGCACGCTAGGCGAACAGCTTTTGAAAAAAACAGGTAAGCATTGGAATAATGCTGAGTTACTTGGACTTTTAGCTGACGGCTGACGGCTGAGTGCTGAATGCTTACGAAATCCTTAGCCATAAAAATCCGCTGATAAAACCAGCAATTTATCGACTAACTGAGCTAGGCTATTAACCCCAACACTAACTGAGATTAACTTTAAAGACTTTTTGCTTTTATGATTCTGCTTTGGGCAAACTCAGGCTCAAGATGCCGTTATTGTAATCAGCTTTAACCTGATCGTGTTGAACCCGTGTTGGTAAGGGAATCACCCGCTGAAACTTACCATAACGGAATTCTGAGCGCGTCATCCCATTTTCTTGAGTATTAGTTTCAGACCGACGCTCACCACTAATAGACACGGCTTGCTCTGTCAACTGAATATCGAGATCTTTAGAATCTATCCCAGGAATCTCAAGCTTTAATTCCAGGGTTTCTGCTGTCTCCTGCAGTTCCGCCGCTGGCATAAAACTTGTTCCCTTCAGACCAGGATCTGCCAATGGAGTGAATTCATCAAATAGCCGATTCATTTCCCGTTGTAAGTTAGTGAATTCTCGGAAAGGGTCCCAACGAATAAGTGCCATAATCGTTTGCCTCCGTCTAGTGACATATCCTTACGGTTTAGATCCACTTTTTTCACCCATACTGAGGATTGTTAACGGTTAGCGAAACGTCACCGCTTGGATGATTTGATTTAACCTGTTATCAATCTATCAACCCCGAAAAGGTCTTTGAGTTCGGTTCCCTTCCTAAACCACTAGGCTAATTCCCGTACAGATATAAATAATAGATAATTTGAATCTCAACCATATCCCCAATACCTCAGGGGAGTTTGAACAAATTTGAGTACGATTGTCCTTAGTTATCATTCAGGTTGTGGTAGCGGGCGCAGGCGTAGAGATCAAATAATGCTCCAACTAGGCTACAGGTAAAGGCAATCACTAATACTCCCTGAATGGGGGATCCACTACCAAAAATAGTCAGAAATTTCAATAGCTCAGTTGTGGCAGTAAGACCAAACCCTGTTAAGCCCGGAATGTATCCTATTATACCAAAACCGGCCAGTAAACCAATAACTAGTGCCACTGGAGCCATAAAGCTCAGAAGGATTGTTATTACCAAAGAACGGAGAAAGTTTGGCAAAATGCTCATAAAATTTAACCACATAAGCAGGTGAGTTAAAAGCCAGAGCCAAAGTATGACTTGGCACTTTCTACCTTAGGCGAAATCCCTGTCGATAACCGAAAATGTCAAAAATCTTAAATTTTCATTAAAAATCTTGGTAAAGGTCTGTGAATCTGGATCATAAAGCCGGGTTGTTGGTGGCTTGTTAAGGGCTACCGGTAGTCGGTTAAATTGATCGGCCTCAAGGTCCCTGGCTTGATATATCAGTGATTTCGGCTCAGTGACAGGGGACTTCCAACCCTAAAAGACCCTACCCAATTCCTGAGAAGCTGTGGATCAAAAGTTATCATTCCTGTTAAGATTCTTCGTTGATTGCGGACAGGTTAACTCGTCCCAGGACTCAAGTACGTGGGATGAGCTAGTACGTAACTCCCTTTCTTAATAACAAATCACTAATGACTAACGGCGATCGAATCAGTTACCAATTCCCAGACAACTTCATATGGGGAGTAGCCACCGCTTCCTATCAGATTGAAGGAGCAGTAAGTGAAGGAGGACGCAAACCTAGTGTGTGGGATACCTTCAGTGGTACCCCTGGAAAAATACTTAACGGTGATACCGGTGCTGTCGCTTGTGACCACTACCATCGCTACAAAGAAGATATAGAGCTGATGGTCAAACTAGGGATCAAGGATTATCGCTTTAGCATTGCTTGGCCTCGGATTATTCCTGACGGGCGTGGCAAAGTCAATCAGGAAGGGGTTGATTTCTATAAGCGCTTGGTGGATTGCTTGTTAGATCATGGCATTACTCCCCATGCCACTCTATTTCATTGGGACTCTCCCCAAGCCCTAGAAGACAAATACAAGTCTTGGCTTTCTCGCCAGATGGCGTTTGACTTTGCGGATTATGTTACCGCTGTGGTCACTCAATTAGGCGATCGCATTACCAATTGGATGACCATTAATGAGATCATGTGTTTTACTCACTTAGGCTATGGGGTTGACCAGGACCCGATCCATGCTCCCGGTAGGCGTGTTAAATCCATCAAACAGGTATGGCAAACCTCTCATCATGCCCTTTTAGCTCATGGTTTGGGCTGTCAAGCCATCCGTAGTGCTTCCCGGGTTCCCTGTTCTATCGCCTTTGTGGATAACTTGTCCGTCACGGTGCCAATCAATGAGTCACCGTACCATGTGGCAGCAGCAAAAAAGGCCTTCCCTTTATGTGGGCAAAATGGCGGTATCATTATCCCTGCTCTGACTGGTGCTTATAGTCCTGAATTACTGGAAGTGTTAGGAGACAATGCACCAGACATCGGACCATGTGACCTACAAATCATTCATCAGCCTCTGGATGGGATTTGTCTTAATATTTACACTGGTACCTATGTCCGGGCTGCTGACAATCCACAGGGGTACGAGTTCCTTGGTATGCCCAAAGGCTACCCTCGCATGCATCTGCCTTGGCTGAATATCCTACCAGATTCCCTTTATTGGGGGGTTCGTCATGTCAGTGAAACCCTGGGGCGTTCAGATTTGCCGATGTTTATCACTGAGAATGGCTGTGCAGCACAGGATGAATTGACTGCTAAGGGTGAGGTGATTGATACGGACAGGATTCTGTACCTCCGAGAGTACTTTAAAGCAGCCCATCGCGCTGTTAGTGAAGGGTATCCTCTTAATGGTTATTTCCTCTGGAGTCTGATGGATAACTTTGAGTGGTATTGGGGATATGATCGGCGCTTTGGGATTACTTATATTGATTACCCAACCCAACAGCGTATTCCTAAGGCGAGTTTTGAGTGGTATTCCGAGTGTATTCAAAATAATCGGGTGGTTTGATCATTAATCGGAAAAACCCGATAAAACCCAATGGGTATATTGGTAATCCGTTACTTTAACCCTAGCTATAGGGTTAAGGGGTAAGTCCTAGTCGCGATCGCGAAGCGTGACCATTCGCGTAGCGTGGCCAATAGGCCAAGGTCAATCGCATTTGATCTGGTAGCGATCGCTATTTTTGTTTGCCTATTTTTGTTTTCTATTAACAGAATATTAGAATTTTGTCAAGATTTATTTAATATAAGTTTTACTTATTTACATTATTTAATAACCTGACGGCAAATTACTCCGAAAACCCTTTACAAAACTTAGTATATTGCTTAATATATATACATGAAGGCACAAACAAGCCGGACGAACCTCGATAACTTCATATTCATACCCGCAATCATAAGAACATGACTACTGTATTACAACAGAGCAACACCTCTGTGTGGTCTCAGTTCTGCAATTGGGTCACCTCCACCAACAACCGCCTCTATGTAGGCTGGTTTGGTGTATTAATGATCCCAACCCTGCTAGCTGCTACCACCTGCTTCATCATCGCTTTCATCGCTGCTCCTCCTGTGGACATCGATGGTATCCGCGAGCCCGTTGCTGGTTCCTTGATGTACGGAAACAACATCATCTCTGGTGCTGTTGTTCCTTCTTCTAACGCCATTGGCCTACACTTCTACCCGATCTGGGAAGCTGCTTCTTTAGATGAGTGGCTTTACAACGGTGGTCCTTACCAGCTAGTAGTGTTCCACTTCCTGATTGGTGTATTTGCCTACATGGGTCGTGAGTGGGAACTAAGCTACCGTTTAGGTATGCGTCCTTGGATCTGCGTCGCTTACAGCGCACCCGTTGCAGCTGCTAGCGCCGTATTCTTGATCTACCCAATTGGACAAGGTTCTTTCTCCGATGGTATGCCTCTAGGTATCAGCGGAACCTTCAACTTCATGTTCGTGTTCCAAGCTGAGCACAACATCCTAATGCACCCCTTCCACATGCTAGGTGTAGCCGGTGTATTCGGTGGTTCCTTGTTCTCTGCAATGCACGGTTCTTTGGTAACCTCCTCCTTAGTGCGTGAGACCACCGAAACCGAGTCACAGAACTATGGTTACAAGTTCGGTCAAGAGGAAGAAACTTACAACATCGTTGCAGCTCACGGCTACTTCGGTCGTTTAATCTTCCAATACGCTTCCTTCAACAACAGCCGTTCCTTGCACTTCTTCTTAGGTGCATGGCCTGTAATCGGCATCTGGTTTACTGCACTGGGCATCAGCACCATGGCATTTAACCTCAACGGTTTCAACTTCAACCAGAGCATCATTGACTCACAAGGTCACGTGATCAACACCTGGGCTGATGTACTAAACCGCGCCAACCTAGGTTTCGAAGTAATGCACGAGCGTAACGCTCACAACTTCCCTCTAGACCTAGCTGCGGCTGAAGCTACTCCTGTAGCTTTGACTGCTCCAGTCATCAACGGTTAATTTTAACTTGGCTTAATCAGCTAAGTTAATAAAAAGCGCTCTCCATCTGGAGAGCGCTTTTTTGTTTGTCTGTCATTATTTGAGTTCTCAGGTTTTAGGGAGTAGGGAGTAGGGAGTAGGCAAGAAAATTTAGATTTAGCTTACGGTTACTAGGAAAGCAGGGTAAGCGCAAGAATCAATAAGCTGTAGCTTATTGAGAAAAAACTGGGTTCATTCTCAACTATTAAACTCTATTGAGAATAAAGTTCTACGAGATTATAGGGGTTTCGAGCCACGATCAACCGATATCCAGCCAATGCACATTATGGGCAATTTTTTCTTGCGCTTACCCTGACTAGGAAAGGCTGTATTTATTGGTAGTCATTTGTTAGTTTTCAATACCCCTTCACCTTTTGTGTTTTCTGTTGCATTTAATAAAACTTAATAAAAAATTGTCGATAACTTAATAAAAAATTTAAATTTGTCTGTGGTAACTGGGTTTAATATCAACAAAACAATAATATCAAGTCTGATAGCATCGATATATAGCAATTTTCATAGTCATGAGGTACAGAGGATTTTTCCTTGTTGCCTGTTGCCTGTTGCCTGTTGCCTGTTGCCTGTTGCCTACTCCCTACTCCCTACTCCCTACTCCCTACTCCCTATTCCCTTTCCTAAAGGACCAATGACTAATGACAACTGAAACCCTTGTCATCGTAACCAGTATTGCACCAGGAAATGTTAAGAAGCAACAAGCCGCTATTAATAGCTGGCTTACTCTAGGATTTGAGGTTGTTTCTTTAAATATTATAGAAGAGATTGAGAAACTCCAGCCTTTATATCAAGACATTAAATTTCACAGAGTATTTCGAGATGGACGAGAGCATTATGGTAAGCCTTATGTTTACATTGATGACCTCTTATCCTATTTGCGTCAGTACGGTAGCCAAATCTGTGGAATTGTTAACGCAGATATTATCTTAAAAGCTGAGCAGGATTTTACAGAATTTATTCGAGAGCAGACTCAAGACTCTATTCTGCTCGCTTCACGAGTCGATATTGATACTGCTGAATCAATCAACGGTGAGATTTACGATGTTGGGGTTGATGTGTTCTTTTTTGAAAAAGAACTGCTGGAAAAATTCCCATCCTCTGACTTTTGCCTTGGTATTCCCTTTTGGGATTTCTGGGTACCAGTGATTGCTTGGCAACAGGGGTTAACCATAAAAGACTTAGTCTCTCCCGTTGCTTATCATGTCAAGCACTCTACCAACTATAGCTACGAAATCTGGCAAAAATCTGCCCTTAAATTTACCAAAATATTTGCTCCATCGCGTTATAATTATTATCAAGAAATAGCTGATATAAATAAAGTAGATTATGACCTAATTGGTCACATGGATAATTATATCGTTAACCAATTTTTGACAATTTATCAAAACAGTAAGCAACCGATTATCTACAAACCCCGATTACCTGATGCTCAGAATCCAGTCTATAGCCATACCAATACTAAAAATCACGATTATAATTCCTTAGTTTGGTTAGCATGGAGCTCTTATTATGCTGGTAATTTTACCACTATGGCTGAGCAGTTAAAAAACTCCCTAACCATTACCCCTTACCAACCAACAGAAACAATTTCTGATTGGATAGAGCAATTTACTACATTTTCAGCTGCTCATAATTCTCCATTCAATTCTTATGCATTCAGTAACCTAACGGAATGGCAATATCTAATACGATCTACTCTGCTTAATCGACCATTTAGTACCTATCAATGGCAACCAAAAGTATCGATAATCACATCAGTATTTAAAGGGGATAAGTATATTGAACCCTTCCTTAAGGATATTACCCAGCAGACTGTTTTTGCTGAATGTGAATTAATATTGGTTAATCCCAATTCTCCTGGAAATGAAGAGCCTGTGATTAAAAAGTATATGACCAGGTATCAGAATATTATCTATATAAAATTGGATGAAGACCCAGGGCTTTATGAAGTTTGGAACATGAGCATTAGATTAGCCCGTGGTCACTATATTACAAACGCTAATCTCGATGACCGCAGAGCGCCCAGACATATCGAAGAACATATGAGAGCCTTGGATGAGCATCCTGATGTGGACGTGGTTTGCGCTCCTCTGAAAGTTACGATGCAACCCAATGAAACCTGGGATAATAATACCGCTCATGCAGTCTGGTATGTGGGATTTCCGGAGTATTTTGGAACTGAAGACTTTTTTCAAGAAAAGTGGTGGGCTGAAGGGGAAGAAAAAGGTAAGATCGGCTCCCAAAATCTTCCCCATTGTATGCCGGTATGGCGGAAGAGTGTCCATGAAAAAAATGGCTATTTCGATGAAATTGGCTATGGCGCGAGTGCTGATTGGGAATTTTGGTTACGTTGTTCAACCAATGGTTCTAAATTCATGCTCTTGAGGGAACCTTTAGGAATTTACCTAGAAGACCCTCAATCCTATAACAGGCGGTTTGAGTCAACGGTTGATTTTGAGAAAAAAATTCTACAGGAGTATTATGTACCGCTAACTGAGGAATCCAATGGTAACGGAAGCCTTGATGTCTCCCAAACTGAAGAGCAGGATTCAGGGTTTGAAGACTCTGGGGATTATCCGAAAAAACTCGATCTTGCTTCTGCTTTACAGTATCATTACGGGGAGCATCGCTCTGGATGGTCTTATGCGATGAATAGCTTGAAAGCCTTACACAATGATGCTGGAATCTTGGTGGATGGCTTCATAGAAAAGAAATTCGCCTGGGGTTCGGATCCTGGAGATTGTAACAACACCCCAACTGCTTATACAGAGCCTTGGATTGGATTCATCCATTGCCCTCCCTATGTCCCTAAATGGTTTCAAGAACACCTGTCACCTCAGGCAATATTTGCAAGTCAGTTGTGGCAAGAAAGTATTAAGTATTGTCAAGGTCTATTTTGTTTGTCTGAAGACTCTCGTCAATGGCTCCAAAAGCAGCTAGATGTGCCAATTGTTAGCGTTATCCATCCTACGGAAACCCCAGATGTTATCTTTTCGATGGATAAGTTTTTGTCAAATCCTGAGCCAACTATTATCCAAATTGGGATTTGGTTGCGGAAGATGCACTCTATCTACTATTTACCGGTAAAAAACTACAAAAAGATGGTGTTACGTAAACCCTATTCCGGGGAGATGTTACACACTGAAAAACAAGTATTTAATTTACAGCCCAATTACAGTTATGTGCAGATAGTTGATTATTTGCCCAATGATGAGTATGATGAAGTCTTGTCAAAGAATATTGCTTATTTGGAGTTGTATGACACCAGTGCCAATAACGCGATCATTGAGTGCATCGTCAGAAATACCCCGGTTTTAGTCAATCCGCTGCCAGCTGTAAAAGAGTATTTGGGCCAAGACTATCCCCTTTACTTCCAGTCTAGACAAGAAGCAGCGGCCAAAGCTGATGATTTTGCTTTAATTGAGGAAACCCACCACTACCTGAAGCAGCACCCGATTAAAGAAAAGCTGACCAGCAATTATTTTTTAAAATCCATTGTTAAATCGGAAATCTATAAACAGTTATCATGAGAATATCCCACAAGCATAAGTTTGTATTCCTCAGCAAACCTAAGTGTGCTAGTACTAGTATTCGCAAGGCATTGGATCCTTACACCGATATTTCCAGTACGGATAAGAAGCGACATTACCATCACCATGTGCCAGCATCTGTGTTAAAGCAGCATTTTGACCGTATGGGTTGGAACTGGAACAGCTACTTCAAGTTTATCAGTATCCGAAACCCTTGGGATATGCTGGTTTCTCTGTACTTCTATGCCAAGCCAGATCACCGAGGTATTTATTGGTGGGAAACAGCAAGAGCAATCCGTGTATCCGAAGACATTATCGAAAAATACCCCTATAACCCAAACACCAGGATGCCATTCAAGCAGTGGATTAAGACAGGAAAATCCTGGGACTTGAAGCAGCAAATATATCTTGATGATTTGTCTACCTATACCCTTCCTTACTATGTTTTTGATGATCAGAATAATTTCCTAGTGGATTATGTTATCCGTGTTGAACACTTAGAGGAAGACTTAGATTTTGTTTCGTCAAAGCTAGGACTAAAGCTAGACTCTTTGAAGATAAATACCAGCAAGCACGACCACTATAGTCAGTATTATGATAGTGAGTCCAAAGCAATAGTATCCGAGATGTTTGAGTATGATATCAACTACGGAAAGTATTCTTTTTAAACTAGGTAATAGGTAATAGGTAATAGGTAATAGGTAATAGGTAATAGGTAATAGGTAATAGGTAATAGGTAATAGGGGGATAACCAACAGGGGGATAGGGTTTGACGGTTTGTTTTATAACTGAATAATATCCAATTTATAGCGTTGATCAGACTTATGAGATAAAGTCAATTTTATTACCCCTACTCCCTACTCGTAAGCATTCAGCTATCAGCCATTGGCCTACGGCCACGCTACTTGAGGTGCTTTTGAATAAAATAGGCTGACCGCTGACTGCTGAATGCTGAATGCTGAATGCTTATCCCTACTCCCTACTCCCTACTCCCTACTCCCTAAAACCCAGAACTTTTTACCTGAAATTAATAACTGCTATAAAATGAGACTATCACACAAGCATAAATTCCTATTCATTGGCAAGCCTAGGTCTGGTGATACTATGATTAGACAAGCACTAGATCCTTACAGTGATAGTGTTAGTACAGATCAAGGACGACACAACCATCCCCATGTGCCAGCATCTATCTTGAAACAGTATTTTAAACGCATGGGTTGGGACTGGAATAGCTACTTTAAATTCACTTCTGTTAGAAATCCCTGGGATATGCTTGTCTCTGTATACTCCTTTGGAAATCCTGATCAAAATGGCTTCTACTTTTGGGAGAAACAACAGTATAATCCCAACAAAAAAATGCCATTTACAGAGTGGATCACTAAGGGAAAATCATGGGACATCAAGGCAGGGAAGCATTTAACTGATTTGTCTGCTTACTCACTGTCTTACTCGGCACTAGATGATGATAACACGTTTCTTGTGGATTATGTTATCCGTTTTGAAAATCTAGAATCAGACTTAACTTTCTTGGAGTCTATGCTAGGACTAAAGCTGAATTGTCCTAAGATAGAGCCACACAAACGGGATGATTACACTAATTATTATAATCAGGAGTCTATAGATAGAGTTGCTAATTTATTTTGGTATGACATTAAGTATGGAAATTATAAGTTTGGGATGGCGTAGGGTGGGTTAGGGGCGGCCAGGATTTTGAGGGATTACCAATCAATTTGTATCCGCACCGTAACCCACCATCTTCGATGTTTTGTACCAGATGCTGTAATTGCTGTTCTGGTTTGGATTGATCAGCAGCGCGATCGCATTATCTAGATAGGGAGTAGGGTGGGCAGTGCTTACCTTCGAGATTGTTAACTTTTAACTTGGTATGAAGATAGGGAGTAGGGTGGGCAGTGCTTACATTGGAGATTGTTAACTTTTAACTTGGTATGAAGCACTGCCCACCTGAGGATTAATTTTATTAAAAATCTAGTAGAGATGTAGTAGGGTGGGCAGTGCTTACCTTCGAGATTGTCAGCTTTTAAATTGGTATGAAGCACTGCCCACCCTACGATTCATTTTATTAAAAATCTAGTAGAGATGTAGGGTGGGCAGTGCTTACCTTCGAGATTGTCAGCTTTTAAATTGGTATGAAGCACTGCCCACCCTACGATTCATTTTAATTAATTTGCTGTTGGTGGGCAGTGCCTAGAAAAGCTATCCCAAGTTTTTAAATTGGTATGAAGCACTGCCCACCCTACGATTCATTTTAATTAATTTGCTGTTGGTGGGCAGTGCCGATTAAATCTACTCTAAGCTTTGTAATTGCTGGGAAGCACTGCCCACCCTACGATTTATTTGATTAAGTTACTGTTAGTGATATCTCCATATTTCGTAATAAAAAAAACTTCCTAAACCCCTTGACATTTTAATTAACTTATTGATATATTAATAAAGTCAGCAAAATTAATGAATAACTGGTCATGACGAAAAATCTTCCGCCTAACTCCGATGAAAATCAGAACCCTGAAAACCCTGGTCGGAAACCTAAGAAAGTCAAGCACATCTTGATCGGTTCTCCTGAACAAGTTCGGCATACTATTTATGCCATTTATGCTCTTAAATACGCCTATCCCGACGAGTGGAGCACTCCCGAACCTACCGAAAACCCTGGTGAGGTTATGACCACCTTGATTCGATATTTCTACGTAGACTAGGATAGGGTTTTGCCAGGGTTTGACGCCCTGGCGACCAGGAATTGTGGAGGTTATTTTTAAGCTATCAGCGTGTCGCGTATCAGCTATCAACCATTCGCGTAGCGTGGCCAACGGCCAAGGCCAATGGCTGACCACTGACCACTGACCACTGACCACTGACCACTGACCACTGACGAATGTATTAGTTGATCAGTAGTTATTCAGATTTGAGTTCAGTTAAGCTGTAATTGTTGACGTTTACACAATAGAATTCGGTCAAGGATTGGGGTTAACCAAAACTTGACCGATTTTTTTTATTGCTATAGTTAAGGTAATTATTAATTTGGTAAGTTACTTTCGTTCCGGGTTTTAGGGAACGCGCACCGTAGGGATTAGGGAGTCCCAGCGGTGAAGAATTCAAAATTCTTGAGAGCAACCGTGAGTTAGTGGATGCAGAGTTATTGCAGGTAATGGCACAAGTAGCAGAACAACTGAGAGCAGAGGGCAAGCAAAACCGTGCTGAGGTTTTACTGGGTCTGAGGAGTGAGCTGTTAGAAATCCTGGGAATCTCAGAAACCCCTAGCTCAGCTAATCCCTCATGCCAAGACTATCTGCAATTCTTGACAGAGGTATTGCTGGCAACTGACAACAGCGATAGCAACCCCAAAGTAGTCTACCCACTGTTGGGAGCCAACCTAGACAAACTGGATGATAACTTTATTGATATCCTGCAAACCTGGGCAAGTGCTAAATTTTCAGAAGCTCAAGCAGAATACATCGCTAAAGTTATTTGGGAATTTAGCAATCTGATCCAGCAGTTTCCTCTAGGCAATAAAGCCAATAACATCGAAATCGCCATTGCTGGTTACAAACAGGTGCTAAAGGTCTTTACCCGTGAGAGTAAGCGGGAAAGTTGGGCAGCGATTCAAACCAACCTGGGGGAAGCCTACAGAAACAGAATCCGTGGCGACAGGGCTGAGAATCTTGAAATTGCCATTACCCAATACCAACGAGCATTGTCAGTTTACACCAAATCAGATTTCCCTATCTATTGGGCAATGACTCAAATCAACCTAGGCGATGCCTACAGAAACAGAATCCACGACCACAGGGCTGAGAATCTGGAAAAAGCTATTGCCCGATACCAACTAGCCTCGTCAGTTTACACTCAATCAGACTTCCCCATTGAGTGGGCACAGACTCAAACTAACCTGGGCAATGCCTACAGTGACAGAATCCGTGGGGACAGGGCAGAGAATCTTGAACTTGCCATTGAAGCATTCCAACGAGCTTTGTCAGTTTACACCCAAGAAGACTTCCCCATGGAGTGGGTACAGACTCAAACTAACCTGGGCAATGCCTACAGTGACAGAATCCGTGGGGACAGGGCTAAAAATCTAGAACTTGCTATTGAAGCATTCCAACAAGCTTCGTCCGTTCGCACCACACAAGACTTTCCCATGGCTTGGGCAATGACTCAAAGCAACCCTCAAAACAACCTTGGTCTGCCCATAATGACAGAATCCGTGGTGATAGGCAAGAGAATCTGAAAAAAGCGATTGTTGCATACCAACTAGCGTTAATGCTTACTATCGCTTTATTACCCACTCCCGACTCCCTACTCCCGATTCCCTAATCCCTATTTCTTTTTAAGAGAAACTAATGATGGGACAAAAGCAGAGAGTCGTAGATGAATTATCTTGGCTTGATTAAACAAGCCATCTTTGATTAAGTGAGGCAGAGCCTGAGGTCTGACATTGTAAATATTGTTGTCTATGACCTTTACTTTGCCTCCTTCTTGCTCGAAGAAACCCGATTGTAATAACTGGTTGAAATAGTACTGGTCACCAAAATGTCCTGCTCTCATATCTGAGTCATCTTGTTCTGACATCAGAGTAATCCAGCCATCAATCATTTTAGTAATGAATTGGCATTTTTTTAAGGCGAATACTCCTGTATTAATGTGTTTATGTGATTTATAGCCAATAAATTTATAGGGTTGTTTACTATAGTCAACATTAGGTTCTTTTGCTATACATAAATAACAGTCATCAAGAAACACAAAAATATCGGAAATATCCCCAATTACCAAGGTATCTGTATCCATAAATAAGGTTTTTTCGTAAGGACTCATTTTCAAGATATCTGCTTTGAGTTTATGAGGATTTTTGTTTCTTTTTAAAGGATAGACTGTACAGCCATCTAACTCCCCAATGGCGCAATCGGTAAATAGGGATATCGGGATGGTAGGATTGGATTTCTTGAAAAATTTATAAGCATTAAGAAATTCTCGTTTAAATTTTTCCCCAATCGCTAAATAAATTACACCACAGTCGTGGCTTGAGGACATCAAGTCATTCTTTTGACTAGGGTTTTCCTGGAAACCTTTACTATGGTTTTTACTATGGTGTTTATACAGACCTTCTAATAAAGCCTCGCCAAAATTATCCTCTGACCACTGGAAGTTAGGGTTAAGGGACATCCCTAAGCGATACTCGGCTACTGCTTCAGCTGCCATGGCTTTTCGGGCTAGGGCTTTGGCTAAGGTGATATGATACTGATGGTGATCAGGGTTGAGGTCAATGGCTTTACGGTAAAATGCGATCGCAGCTTCGAGATGACCTTGTTTCTCCAAGACTTCCCCCAAGTTGTGATGAGACGAAGATATCTTGGGGTTAAGCCCAATCCCACGACGGTAAGCGATAATAGCTTGGTCAAGCTGACTATTTTCTGTGTAAGCTTCCCCTAATTTATGCTGAAAGCCGCAGAAGTATTGTGCCTTTTCTGGTATTGCCAGTAAATCAATTCTCTCAGTGTTGAGGCTGGTCTTTGGTTGTATTGGTTGTAACTCGTAATCATGTCGCCTCAGAAAATCGTAAATCTGATGTCGATTCCCGAGGGTTCGTTTAAATACTTGCTCATTAATCTCAATCACCATCCGAGGTTGATGTTGATATATCGTCTCTTCAGCTCCTTTGAGGGCTTTTAACTCCCAACCTTCTACATCAAACTTGATCAAGTCTAGCTGGGTAAACTCAAAGGAATCTAATGGAACCGCTCGAATGGTTTGTGAGTTATCGGAATAGGAGCAAAAACTCTCTCCTGTGTTTGGTCTAATCACCAAATTCAGGGTTTCTTCTTGGTCTGAAAGGGCATAGTTATAGGATTCTGCCCCTGGTACATTTAATTTGAGACATTCATAAGCTTCTGGCAGGGGTTCAAATGCTAACACTCGACCAGTTATCCCAACTTTATTCAGGTAAGCAATGGTGTGATCGCCAATGTTGGCACCAACATCTATGGCAACACCACCCCTTGGTATATGAGGTAAAATCCCCCTCAACAGTGATTGATCGTGATCTAAGCGTCCTACTTTTGGTATTAATTGAGTCCTATAGGTGTCATTTTCAATTAATGCAATACCATTCCAAAATTTGATTGCCATAGTTAAGTTTTAAAGGGAACAGGGAATAGGGAGCAGGGAGTAGGGAGTAGGGAGTAGGGAGTAGGGAGTAGGGAGTCGGGAGTCGGGAGTCGGGAGTCGGGAGTAGGGAGTAGGGAGTCGGGAGTCGGGAGTCGGGAAAAAATCCTGGGCTTTTCTAGAGTCGTTATGATAAATTAATACCTAAAGTATAGGCAAAAGGCAAAAGGCAAGAGTCATAAATTAGTCTAGTTTATTTAGTTTAGTTTATTAAAACTAGATGCCATTATTCTAGTTTATTATTTAAGACTTTATCAAAAAAAATTTTGCCTATTGCCTATTGCCTATTGCCTTCCCCTCCTGGGAGGGGTTAGGGGTGGGTTCCTCTTGCCTATTGCCTATTGCCTTCCCCTCCTGGGAGGGGTTAGGGGTGGGTTCCTCTTGCCTATTGCCTATTGCCTTCCCCTCCTGGGAGGGGTTAGGGGTGGGTTCCTCTTGCCTATTGCCTCTTGCCTTCAAACTTTTCCCTATTCCCTATTCCCTATTCCCTATAATCCTCAAGAGAATTCTCTCATTTTAAGCCAAAAGGAAGCGCCTCCTTTATTAACACCAGTCATTTCCGGGGATTGCCAAAGGGATGACATTATGGCTTTTAAGTATGGATCGTACCCGATGAAAGCGTTTGGCAAAATAATATCAAATTTACTACCTTCTGCCAAGAGGTAGGCGGCTAATACATACTGTTCAGAATAATGACGCTTTTCCCATTTTTGAGGATAATCATAGGGTAAAAATATATTATGAAATACTACAATAACCCCAGGCTTCAACTTGTAAAAAATATCTAAAAATATTACTGTAGCATCGGAATTCATAAATATTCGATGGGAATTATCTACAAATAATATATCCCCAGATTCCAGTTGATCAAAAATAGCAATATCGACAGTTTCTACGGGCTTTCGAATCACTTCATCACAGATTAAATCAACTTCTGCTCTCGGCTGAGGATCGATAGATATAATCTTAGTGTTTAGCCCACCATCCTTAATCGCTCGCCTAGCGAATTTTGTAGAGTTTCCTGACCCAACTTCAAAATAGAGTTTAGGCTTATTCAAGCGTATAATACTATAAAGGGAGACGGCATCAAGACCAGGGAGCCAGGGATTGAATAATGATGGCTCTGGGGATTGCTCTTTTATGGCTTTATTGGCGAATTTCAGCAGATTTTCCTGGTATTGCAAAAAGCTATTGAGATAAGTTTTGTAAGTGTCTCTACCTCGATTAATTATTTCATACAGCTTGGGATGAGGAGGCTTACCATGCCCATATCTCGATTTTTGATTTATGGGATAATCGAAATATAGGAATGTGCCTTTATAGGATTTTTCAGTTTTCATTTTTAATAGCAGTTATCAATTTGGTGAGGTAGTTTTGTCTTGGGGAGTCGGGAGTCGGGAGTCGGGAGTCGGGAGTCGGGAGTCGGGGGTCGGGAGTCGGGGGTCGGGAGTCGGGAGTCGGGAGTCGGGAGTCGGGGATCGGAAGATAGTCGTGTAGGGAAAGAAGGTAGAGATCGGTGGTCGCCGTAACACTAAAAAAAATGTCACTCGGATTTCACGAGGGATGGATTTTCACCATCATGGTTATCAAGTTGTCATGGTTCTATAACCAAGCAGCTAATCCCCCAAATCCTTTATAGAATATGGTTTCTAGCTAACGAATCACACCAGCACCATTACAATCCGCATTGACATACCAATTCATTGCTGTTCGGTATAAACCGCGTTTCGTTCTTCTCCCTGATGGCTTCCAATCCTTGGGTTTTTCACCATATTTAGGCAGATAGTCACCATCTAAGAACGATGCTTTACTGGTATAGCTTTCCTCTGTTTCTATGAACTCGATTCCATACTGTTGACAAAGCCCGGCTATTCTCTCTTTCAGTCTAGCTGTAGGTATTGGCACAAATTCTGAGTTAGTCTTTTTACCTAGACCTATCTCATTCTTGCCTCCTTTATTCCAACCAAAAATAACTCGACCAATTTTATTTTTTAAGCAATGATTGATAACTATTCTTGCGGCTTTGTTAATTCCATCACGCATTTGACGGTTACGTTTTTCAGTTATCGCCCCTAGGTGCTTAGACCAAAATCCTTGTGGTTTGCCTTGTTTAATTGTTGATATCTGTTTGTTATACCAACGATTCATTGATTTGATCTGCTTACCATCAATAATAAAGCTCGTTCCTACATTAGAAACACAGGTTAGCCAATTATCCAATCCTGGGTCAATCCCAAGTACATTATCTGGTTCTACAATTGGTGTTTCTATTTCTTTTTTATAAACCAACTCAACATAGAAACATCTATTCTTTGGCAGTATTCTTAATTCTCTGATGTCATCAAATTCAATATTGCTAGGAAGAGGCAACCTAAAACTATCAAGCCCAAACCAGCACTTTACTTGTCTGCCCAATGGTATTCTTATGTTTCCATCTATTAATCTTAAAGCTTGCTTGGGATAACTGACCAATGCCAAACCTCCCTTTTTTCTATACTTGGGCAGTCTCGGTCTATGCTCAATCTTCCCTTTTCGGTATGCTTTAATCAATTCTTTGTAGGATTTAAAAGACTCGTAGACCGAACGAAGTATTTGTTGTGCTGCTTGGGAGTGAATTGCCTTATAGTGACGATTGAGCTTGTATTCTTTTTCTAGCTCAAACTTGCTGATGTAGCGATTGGCTTTAAAGTAGATTTGACGAGCAAAGTAGATTCCCATATTTGTCAATCTATGGGATTGTATGCATAAAAAGTTGAGAATTGCCGACAATTCTCGATCTGGATTTAATAAAACCTGCTGACAGCCGTACACTTGAATCACCTCCCTTGCATTTCCCATTTTACCATAAACAGGACACATAAATGTGTCTGCTGTGACGGCTCGCTCGGTTTCATCCCCTGCTTAAAAGACAGGGGCTTTCACCATCGCTTTTCGGTAACAGTGCCGGGAGTCTAGTTCAAGATGTCGGGTTTGGCGCTGCTGCTAGTGTTGTCACTGGCGTGATCATTGACAATGGCTCGGTGGTAGATAATGCGGTTAAAGGTGCTGCTACTGGTCTGACCATTAACCTCCTAGACCGTTAAGACTTTTAACCCAAAGGAAAAACCAATGGGATGGGCAGAGCCGATCCCATTCGCCCCCACCAATTAGGATGCGCTATCACCACTATCGAAACCAAATCCCCCACCTCCAGGGGTCTCAATTACAAACACATCACCTGTATTCATTTCCACTACCCCAGTACTACCCAACTCCTCAACCGTTCCATCCTTCCGTTCCACATAATTTTTTCCCAAAGCACCCGCTTCACCACCATTTAACCCAAAAGGCTTCACCACTCGACGTCCAGATAGAATGCCTGCGGTCATAGGTTCTAGGAAACGAATCTGGCGAATTACGCCATTACCCCCACAATGAACGCCCTTACCGCCACTATCAGGGCGAATCCCAAACCTTTCCAAAAGTACTGGAAATCGCCATTCCAACACTTCTGGGTCAGTTAAGCGAGAATTGGTCATGTGAGTATGTACCGCATCTGTTCCATCAAAATCAACCCCTGCCCCAGAGCCTCCACAAATAGTTTCATAGTATTGATAGCGCTCATTGCCAAAGGTAAAATTATTCATAGTACTCTGAGAAGCCGCCATCACTCCTAAAGCACCATAGAGCGCATCGGTTATTGCTTGGGATGTTTCCACATTCCCCGCTACCACTGCTGCTGGATAACGGGGATTGAGCATAGAACCTTCTGGAATAATCACCTCCAAAGGCTTCAGACAACCAGCATTGAGGGGAATATCATCATCCACTAGGGTGCGGAAGACGTATAGCACTGCTGCTTTGCATACCGCTGACGGTGCATTAAAATTACTGTCTAACTGAGCAGACGTACCGGTAAAATCAATCTTGGCACTACGGTTGTTCCGGTCAATAGTAATGGTGACCTGAATCTTAGCACCCCCATCTAACTGATAGCTGAAACTGCCATCTGTCAGCACATCAATCACTCGGCGCACCGACTCCTCAGCATTATCTTGGACATAACCCATATAGGCTTGCACTGTCTCTAATCCATAGTGGGCTACCATCTGCCGTAACTCTTGTACACCTTTCTCATTGGCAGCAATCTGTGCCTGTAAATCAGCTATATTCTGAGTCAGATTCCGGACTGGGTATTGACCCCCTAAAAGGAGTTCGGTTATTTCATTTTCTCGGAATTTACCATTCTCAACCAGCAGGAAATTATCAATTAATACTCCTTCTTCCTTCACGCTGGTACTATTAGGAGGCATGGAACCAGGAGTGATACCACCGATGTCAGCATGGTGTCCTCGGGAAGCTACAAAGAATAGAGGGGAGAGGGGATAAGGTTCCTTTAGCCCTAGGGAAGAGTTGAGGAAAACTGGGGTAACAAGGGTAACATCTGGGAGATGAGTGCCACCGTTATAGGGATTGTTGAGAATATAGACATCTCCAGCTTTGAGACTATCACCATGGGCATCAATCAAGCTGCGGACACTTTCACTCATTGACCCCAAATGCACTGGAATATGAGGCGCATTGGCTACCAATTGCCCTTGTTGGTCAAAAATCGCACAGGAAAAGTCTAGCCGTTCTTTGATATTGACTGAATAACTGGTATTTTGGAGAGTTGTCCCCATTTGCTCTGCTATGGAACGGAATAGATTGTTAAAGATTTCCAGCATGACCGGGTCAGGATGGGGTGAAGCTTCGACGGTCTTTCCTTGCCGCTGATCTATAGTGCTATTAGTCAAGTTTTCCAGGTTGTCTTGCTGCTCTGCCAAACCAGATTTAACTAAAATCAAATGATTCCGTTCATTCACCTCTGCCTTCCAACCAGGCTCAATCACATTGGTTCCGGTTGCTTCAATAATTAATGCCGGACCAAACACCGAATCCCCTGGCTGCCAATCCTCTCGCCTAAACACAGGGGTATCCCACCAGCGATTAGCGGTATACATCTGCACCGTGGCAACGGGAGCACACATTTCCCCAGTCTGACGAGACCGTATCGGTTCTGTTGGGATAGCCATCTGCTTTACTAACTCTACCGACACCGCTTCGACCATCAACTTTTTCCCTGGCACGATAAATCCATAGCGCTGTCGATGCAATCCCTCAAACTCTTCCGTGATCTGATCAATCCCACCAAACCCAACAACCAAAGCTGAATCGGTGCCTTGATAGCGCAAATGGACTCGCCGAATTACGTCAATCTCGTTACTATTCCGATCCTGGGTATGGTTGTGGTTCAACTCTTCTATTCCCTGAGCCACCAACTTGGCAAAAATTCCCTCTAACTCCAACCCCTCTACTAACTCAGCTTCAACTGACTGTTCTTTCAATACCCTGATATCGGCTAAACCCATGCCATAAGCGGACAATACTCCAGCAAAGGGATGAATGAACACTCGCTTGATGCCTAAGGCTTCCGCAATTAAACACCCATGCTGGCCACCAGCACCCCCAAAGCAACATAGGGTATACTCGGAAACGTCATAGCCCCGTTGTAGAGAAATCTGTTTAATGGCATTGGCCATCTTCTCGACTGCGATCGCTAAAAATCCTGCTGCTACTTCTTCTGGTTTGCGGTTATCCCCAATCTCCTCTACCAATCCTTCAAACCTCTGCCTTACCACCTCAGCATCCAACGGCAAGTTACCATCGGCTCCAAACACCTTGGGAAAAAACCCTGGCTGCAACTTCCCTACCATCACATTGCAATCGGTCACCGTTAACGGACCCCCCTTACCGTAGGAAGCAGGACCTGGATTTGCCCCAGCCGACTCTGGTCCTACCCGATAACGGGCACCATCAAACTGGACAATGGAGCCACCACCGGCAGCTACTGTATTAATTGCCATCATTGGCGTGCGCAGCCGCACCCCAGCAATCTCAGTTTCAAAGGTACGCTCGTATTCCCCGTTGTAATGGGCTACATCTGTAGAGGTACCACCCATGTCAAAGGTAATGATCGTCTCAAAACCAGCAATTCGACTAGTCTGTACTGCTCCGACAATACCCCCAGCAGGTCCTGACAAAATACTATCCTTCCCTTGAAACTGTTGCGCGTCCGCCAGTCCTCCGTTTGACTGCATGAACATCAATAGTCCAGAGGTTTTTCCCCGTAAGCCTTCAGGCCGGGTATATTCAAGGTTATTTTCCAAAGCTTCATTGGTCAAACCGCCAAGCTGCAACTGTTGTTCTACCTGATCTACATAGCGACGGAGAATCGGTGATAAATAGGCATCAACTACTGTGGTATCCCCCCGACTGACTAATTTCATCAAAGGGGTGACTTGATGAGATACTGATATTTGGGTAAAACCAATCTCTGATGCGATGGTGGCTATCTCCTGTTCATGAGTGGGATAGCGATAGCCGTGCATCAAGACAATGGCGCAGCTACGAATACCTTCATCATAAGCAGCTTGCAAGGATTGGCGGGTTTCAAGCAGATTGATGGGGATTAGCTCTTCACCCAGGGCACTGTACCGTTCTTCTATCTCAATCACCCGTTCATAGAGCATTTCAGGGAGCACAATTTCACGGGCAAAGATATTCGGGCGATTTTGATAACCGATGCGCAAGGCATCTTGGAAGCCCTTGGTAATCACTAGGACAGTGCGATCGCCTTTCCGTTCCAATAAGGCATTGGTGGCTACTGTCGTTCCCATCTTGATCGCTTCAATGGCATCACTTGGTATCGGCCTATCAACAGGAATCTCTAAAATCTCTCGAATTCCCTGTACTCCAGCATCTTGGTACCGTTCAGGATTTTCTGAAAGCAGCTTATGAATTATCAACTGCCCATCCGGGCGTTTTGCCACAATGTCCGTAAAGGTACCACCTCGATCAATCCAGAATTGCCAGGGTCCAGTGGAAGTAGTAGTCATATTTGCCCGATTTTTAATAAAACACTAAAAAGATGGGGAAGATGGCGGAGAATTTTCCAATAGTTTCCTTTCTCCATCAGCAACGTCCCAGCAAACTATATTTTCCCTTAAGACAGAGTAACTTAGCATTCCAGAGCCACCAAGCCGAGGTATCACCCGATCGGGGAGTGGTCATTCAATGGGAGCCAGGAATTATTTCTGAGATTGAGCAAACATAGCCCAAGTTGACTCTAATTTAGACTAAAATTAGTTATCCTATGGCAATCCCAAACCTTTACTATTAGTGGTCATGTCTGTTTGATTTTGGTAAAATATAGATAATAATATTGGTATAATTATCTACAATATATGCATCGCTATTTACTGTTCAAAACAATTTTTTGTTGATATTTGTTTTTAACGCGCTAACGCCATCAAAATTAATTATGCAACTAGAAGAATATTTTAACTTTCTGGCTCCCGATGACATTCGTATTAAAGGTCATCGAATTGGGATTGAAACGGTGTTGTACGAGTATTTATTTAAAGAGCGTACTGCTGAAGAAATTGCCAAAATTTACTCAACTTTAACCCTAGAAGAGGTTTATGCCACAATTCTTTATTACCTACAGAACAAAGACACAGTCAGTCAATACATTGCTGACTGGCTAGAGTGGGGACATCAACAGCGTAAAGCTCAAGCCTTGAATCCTCATCCGGCAGTGGCTCGACTCCGGAAAATCAAAGCAGAAAGACAAGCCCAGTTGAAAGGCAATTGAAAAGTTAATTATTATAATTGCACAATGTTCTTATGAACAGGAATATCAAGACCAAATTATGTAAGCATTCAGCGTTCAGCGGTCAGCGGTCAGTAGTCAGCGGTCAGCTTATTTTATTCAAAAGCACATCAAGTAGGGTTCATATAGCGCATCAACTGATGACTGATGACTGATAGCTGATAGCTGATAGCTGATAGCTGATAGCTGATAGCTGATAACTGATAGCTAACCAAATTATTCACTTGCAGATGACTTGAATTAATGAATTATTATAACTAGAAGTCTCAACAATACATTGCTGTTTGTTTGTATTATAATGCTCCTCATCGTAAGCATTCAGCCGTCAGCTATCAGCTATAAGCTTAAGCGGATCACAGGCTAGAAGCCTGTGCCACGGTACTTGAGGTGCTAGCAGGCGCTTTAACTGTACGGGGTCGGATCAGTAAAACGAGCAGGGATTTTCAACCAGCCGTTCCAGCACCTTAAACTTGTTTACTACCTCCCGTTGATTAGCTGACGGCTGACGGCTGATAGCTGAATGCTTACTCCTCAACAAGCCTAAGACTGAGAAGACTAGACTCGTGAAAGCAAAAGCCAAACCCAAGAAACTACTAGGTTTTTTATATACTTGCTTATTCCTTGGTTTAGGAATACTCCCCACAGTAGTCAAACCAAAGCCAGCCCTTAGTGCAGAATACATTTACTTTAACTATGGTCCGTTAAAATTGTCCCTTTCCCGGGAATCTCTGGAAATTTTCGCCAATGAGGGCAGAATTACTAAGGAATTTGAGTTCTACGCCCAAATGCTGAACCCAGAAGCCTTGGAACAGTTGCGGATGCTACTCCAACAGCGGATTAAAATCAGTCCTGTGGCCATCTCCCGCTTAGGTAAATCCCCCATGGGAGAAGCCTTTCTGGAAGGTTTGGGAAAGATGATCAAAACGCACCCTGGTCGCAATGGTTTACATAGTCTTCGGGGGGCGCTGGTTTTGGCAGCAGCTGACTCGGAAGGTCTAACTCTAATGAATATAGTGCGTCAGTTTCCCACCGAGGGGATGTTGATTGATACTGACTATATCTTTGATGTCCGAAAAGAGCTAGCTACCCTATTTCGATATCGAGATGCAGCCGTGAATGCGATCGCAAACCAAGCCACCCGAGAAGCGGCTGCTGAGAATACCATTGATGTCTCCCAGTTAACAGACTTACAACAACCAGGTCCTTATCAATTCACAGAGCAAATCATCACCCTTTCCGGTCGCCGCCGTCAATCTCCTCTAGGTTTATCCGGAGAAACCAAGTTTGAGGTTGCTTTGTACTTACCCAAAGGCAATCCAAAACCAGCCCCCTTAGTAGTCATGTCCCATGGCTTTGCCTCAGATCGCAACCATTTCACCTATTTAGCAGAACACTTAGCATCCCATGGCATTGCTGTAGCCGTGCCTGAACACGTCGGGAGTAATGTTGAATACTCTCAAGCTGTACTACAGGGACTAGCGAATGGAATCAATCCGGTAGAGTTTATTGAACGACCCTTAGATATTAGATATGTGCTCAATGAGCTGGAAGACCTCTCTAAATCTGACCCTAATTTTGCTAATAAGCTGAATCTGGAACAGGTTGGTGTGATTGGTCATTCCTTCGGGGGTTACACAGCGTTAGCCGTAGCAGGTGCAGAAATTAATGATTTAAGACTGCGCCAAGTGTGTCCTGATCAAGACCCAACCTTCAATCTCTCTGTACTGCTCCAATGCCTTGCCAATCGCTTACCCCCGTTTAATTATGACTTGCAGGATCCACGGGTCAAAGCTGTAATCGCTGTTAATCCTATTACCAGCACAGCCCTTGGTCCAGCTAGCTTGGGTAACATTCAAGTGCCAGTCATGATTATGGCAGGTAGCCACGACATCGTAGCACCAACTGTCCCAGAACAGATTCACCCCTTCATTTGGCTCAATACCCCAGAAAAATATCTGGCAATGATTGTTGATGGCAACCACTTCTCCACTAGTGGTGCATCCGGCGACGATTTTGCCCTGTTTCCTAAAGAATTACTTGGTTCCAATCCTCAGGTCGGACTTTCTTACCTAAAAGCCTTAAGCTTAGCTTTTGTTAATACTCATATTCGGGATTTGCCAAACTATCGACCTTACCTCAGTGTTAGCTATGCCAAATTCCTCTCTGAGAATTCCCTAGAGCTACATTTAGTCAAGTCTTTAACGCCAGAACAACTAGAGGAATCCTTTGGTAGTGAACCTCCCCAAAGTATCATACCACAAATCGCAATTGAGCCAATACCGAAGCGTTCAGAAACGGTTTTAGACCAAATTAAACGAACTGGTACCATCAAAGTTGGTATTAGAAAAGATGCTGCTCCCTTTGGCTACATTGATACCAACGGAGATTGGAAAGGGTATTGCTTTGAGCTACTAAATTCCTTAAAAGACAAGGTTGCCGAAGAACTCAATAAACCTATAGAACTAAAAGTTGTTGCCATTCAATCAACCTTGGAAAATCGCTTTGCTATTGTCCGAGACGAAACCGTACATTTGGAGTGTGGCCCTAATACTATTAGGAGTGATATTGCAGGGGTAAAATTCTCAACACCATTTTTTATTACTGGCACACACTTTTTAGTAGATTCTCAACAACCGAGAGTCTTCAATCGTTACCAAAGCCTTGACAGTTTAAAAATTGGAGTGCTTCCCAGTAGCCTCACAGAAACATTTATTGAGCAAACCTATCCTAATGCTCAGAAAATAGTTTTTCCTGGAGACATAGGTAGGTCTCAAGGAGTCAAAGCATTAGTCAATAGCGATATTGATGCCTTTGCCAGCGATGGCATTTTATTAATTGGAGAAGTCACCAGACAAGGACTTTCCTCATCCCAGTACACCTTATCTCCAGATCAACCACTGACCTGTGATTTCTATGGCATGATTCTCCCTAAGAGTGATCCGCCATGGCAACGTATTGTCAACTCCTTTATTGAAGGCGAAAAAGCTAAAGAAATTTGGGGGGGATGGTTTACAAATTTGTTTCCCTATGTCTTATTAAATCTAGAGTATTGTATTGATAAATAAGATGTAAGTCAGTCTAGGATATTCATCATTATTTTTTAGCAGTCACCATAAACGAACGTCGCCTTCCAGGTACTGAACGGGGTGCGATTTGGACAGAGTAACGTCCATAATTTGCTCTTATTTCTCCCGGTTGGATAACTGACGCATTCCACCCATGATCAGCAAATAATTCTTCTGGTGCGTCTGTGCCAAAACGCCAATTTTTACTAATTAATCCCTTCTGAGTTTTGGAGCCTATCTGCCACGACTTTACACTTATTAAATCTGCACCCAAATAACTCCCTTTGACACTGACATCAGAAATTGTTTGCAGTAATGTATTTATCTCTTTTTTATCCATATACATCAATAAACCTTCCATCAACCAAACTGTAGGTTGATTAGATTGATATCCATGATTTTTTAATAAATGCACCCAAGGTTTTTGCAAATCTGTAGCGATGGACTGGCGATGACATTTAGATGGAATATCCTTAAGAATTGCTTCTTTGCGAGACATGATTTCTGGTAAATCAATCTCGTATATACATATTTCAGGTGGTAAGGGTAGGCGATATGCCCTAGTATCGTACCCCACCCCTAGAATTACAATTTGACGTACCTCTGGTATTACAGATATCAGAAAATCATCGAAAAATTTAGTTCGCACTGCCACAAACTGGATGCGAAGGGTATTTGATTTCGGGTCTTTACCGTCTTGTTTTTCCCAAGAATCCATCAAAGACTGTATTTCCTTAGACCCAACTAACTGAGCAGCAAAAGGATCGTCAAAAAGTCGGTCTGCCCTTTTCGATTCAATAGCACGTTTCGCCGCCATTACTACTGCGGTACGACAGACATCATTTTTGATTTCTGGTATTTTTTCGGCTTTTGCTGCCAGTTCGTTTTCCATAATTTACAATTTACTGCTTGATCATGAAATTAAGGACAACCTTGCTGAGATACTGTACCATCGGGCATAGTGGCATTACACAAATTAGCCCCAGTCAAATTAGCCCCAGTCAAATTAGCACCCGTTAAGTTAGCACCGATTAAGTTAGCCTCCGTTAAATTAGCCCCACTTAGATTAGCATTTTGTAAGTCAGCATAACTTAATTTGGTTCTATACAAATAGGTATTACTTAAATCAGAGCTAGCCATGCTCGCACCGGTTAAATCCCCTAAACTTAATGTGGCTCCTTTTAAATTAGCCTCATATAAGATTACCACAGGAGCAAAAACCTTATCTAATTTAGCCTTTTCCAAGGTAGCCGATGTTAAGTCAGCATCAAATAAACGAGCAGCTACTAAATTAGCATTTGTCAGGATGGCTCGTTCTAAATTAGCGAGAGTTAAATCTGCTCCCTGGAGATTAGCATTGGTCAGATCCGAACTTACTTCTTCGGTGGCTCGTCGTTGGTAAGATTGAAGTTTAGGGTTAAGTAGAATACTATTTAGATAAGCCCCTGATAAATTAGCCCCTCTTAAATTAATACTTCTCCAATTACAGTTACTAAAATTCCCAAAGCTCAAATCACGACCACTTAAATCATCGCCTAGATCGCAATTAGAAAAAGTGTTAGATTGGGCTTGAGCTGGCAACCCTAGACAACCGAGACATAAGAGAGAAGAAACTAGAGTTGAAGAAACTAGAGTTATTGTTTTAAGCACCATAGTCATATTGAGTAGTTAGGATTGAATCTTTAGAGCATGAATTAAGACAGAGTCAAATCTAGAGCCATCCCTGTCAGAGTTGTGAGAGTAGTCAGTTGGAGCAACGGATGGTTAACGGATGTAACCAATGGAAGTATGGAAAAATCTAGAAGTCTCGCAAGATGGCGAAGAAGTTATCCAGAGTAACACGGATTTCTATGAGGTTTGACTTCGGATTGCTATAATAGTATACAGTAATTTCGATGTGAAAGTAGGATTGATCGGAACGTCGCACCAGGGAATAGGACACCAGTAGAGTTTTTTCGCTAAACTGTACACTCGTCAACAGTAATTGACCATGAATCCAACTCCCCAACTAATCCAAAACATTTTAAAATGGATAGTAGCCTCTGTCCTAATCCTGAGTCTCTTCGGATGTGCCGCCCTTCTAGACCAGTTAGGAATCGGGAATTACGCTGTCAAACGGGTATCTGACGGGGATACCATTCTCGTCGCTGACAGGTTTGGCAAGGATGTCAAAGTTCGGTTTGCCTGTATCGACGCTCCAGAAATTGCCCATTCCAAAAAAGAGAAGCAAAGCCGCAAATTGGTAGACAAAAGTCAATTCAAATGGGGAAATAAAGCCAAGGAGCGACTTCAGGAACTGGTTAAACAAAGCGATAATCAGGTAGTTTTGACTGTAACTGATACTGACCGCTATGGGCGCAGCGTCAGTGAAGTACGCTTAACCGATGGCACCTTTGTCCAGGAAGTGCTAGTAAAAGAAGGACTAGCACAGGTATATCGCCCCTATCTGAAAGATTGCCCCAGTGCGGAAATGGTCGATAGTGCTGAAGCCAATGCCAAACGATATCGGCGAGGGTTGTGGCGAGACCCTAAGTTTGTTCCAGCTTGGGAATATCGTAGTTTAGCAAAAACTAAATCCTCCTCCTGAGTCGGAGAGTGTTTAGTCCTCTGAGTCTTTAGTCCTTAGAGAATGTTTGTTAAACTTTGCTTAAATCCTTGCCTAGGGTGGGTTAGGCGGCGATATCTGTCAAAGCTCACCTTTTAAGAGAGCTGTCCGCCGTAACCCACCAATATTCAAGACTATAGCTGTCTTAAGATTTACTTTATAAACCGTCTCTTAGTAGCTAGCCAATAGCCAGCCAAAAGTCTATTGGTAGTTACCACTAATGAATGAGTAATTTACTCATATAGGGTTTGTAAATCAGATGTAAACCTAAGAGGTATTTTTTTATTATCCAATAAAACTCCGGAGCTCTTTCCCCTCTTGCCTTTTGCCTCTTGCATGCATGCCTTTTCCTGCAATTGGTGTGTTTACAACCCATATACAAACGCTATAAATGTTGCAAAATGTTAAGTAAGTGATCAAAACTAAGATTCAAAACTGATGGTACTCTTCGGATTTAAGAAAAAGCTGACCGTGCCTACTCCTGAGGAAGCCTTACCCGGACGCTCAGAACTCATGCCAGTACCCGAGCGTCACTACGTCAACGGCAATCCTCTCAAACCCCCTTATCCTGATGGATTGGAAATGGCGATGTTTGGCATGGGATGTTTTTGGGGAGCAGAACGCCGATTCTGGCAACAAGAGGGAGTGTTCACTACCGCAGTAGGTTACGCTGCTGGCATTACCCCTAACCCTACTTATCAAGAGGTCTGTACAGCCATGACCGGTCACAATGAAGTGGTGCTGGTGGTATTTGATCCAAAGGTAATCAGTTACGAAGCACTATTGAAAGTCTTCTGGGAAAGCCACAATCCCACCCAAGGCATGCGCCAAGGCAATGATACTGGTACTCAGTACCGTTCAGGAATTTATACCTATTCCGAAGACCAAAAGAAGCTAGCGGAAGCCTCACAAAACGCTTATCAGCAAGCTCTGAAGGTCGCCGGTTATGGTAATATTACCACAGAGATTCTAGATGCTCCTGAGTTTTATTACGCAGAGGGCTATCACCAGCAGTACCTGGCTAAAAATCCTAATGGGTATTGTGGTTTAGGTGGGACGAATGTGAATTGCCCTGCAATTTCATAAGTCATCACTTCTGTGGTTAACACTCATCAGTAATTAGTCATTTGTAAGTACCAAGAGACTTTGGTGGATTACAAATGACTAATGACTAAATGCAGCAATTCAGTTGACTAGGAAAGGGTGGGTTTTGTAACGTTTGTAACAAGGTTGTTTGTCTTGGGCTGATACATAAGCTAAACCCACCCCTACAGAGTGAGTGGAGTTTACACTAGTTCCTGGTGCGAAACTAAAGTTGCTAAACCGACATAATTACTGTCAATAGCGCTAAGTTTCTGGGAATCTTCTTAAATTGATATAACAGCTCTAAATTGCTTTAAGTACTTTCGTCCTGGGTTTTAATGATCTTCGGACCAGAGAACAGCTAGTGGGGTGCTCCGGCGCGGGGAGGGGGGAGTTGGAAAAAATCCTGTGTACCTAACTTGTGATGAGAATTGCTATATATCCTTTTTCAAGGAGCAAGAGAGTGATGAGACTCAAACAGTTACAGAGTTCAGCCAAGAATAAATATACTCAGCTTTTGTTAGTGCTGCTTTTGGCTTTTGTCGCCTATGCTTTTTTCTCGCAAGCAATAATTGCCGACTTAATTCTATCCCTAATTTTATTAGGAGCAATAGTTGTAATAATTACAACATTTTATTTACATAAAAGGTTTTTTTATTGTTATCTGTTCATTTCATTGCTCGCTTTTGTAGTCGATTTTATCGAGTTTATTTATCAATACTCTAACTTAAAGCTAGCTGTGGCTACAAATATTATTTATGGTGGTTTTTTTCTCTTAGCTATTGTGTTGATGATTGAGAAGATTTTTAGCGGTCACAAAGTCACGATCGATACCATAGTTGGCGGTATTAACGTCTTTCTTTTAATTGGTACTCTGTGGGTTTTGTTTTTTGAAACTATCTATTTATTAAACCCAAAATCTTTTACTTATTCAGCAGAAACAATTAATTCTTTTGACCTGCTTTATTTCAGTTTTACCACCTTAACTACCGTTGGCTATGGGGATATTACTCCTGTCAGTCCTCTAGCGAAAGCTCTGACTAATTTAGAAGGAATTTGTGGGGTGATGTATCCCGCCGTATTAATTGGCAGATTGGTCGGAATTTATAACCCAGAAGCAGAGCATTAGAGGGAGCAGGGGAAGCAGATAAGTCAGAGGGAGGAGACTTTCAAGGGTATGTTTTTAAGATTGTGAAGTTAGGACAGGTACAATTGCTGTATAGGGTTTATCATAATGATTTAGATATTTATCCGGAAAATGGTTGGTCATTACATGGTTTAGCACAAAGCTTGCAAGCACAAGGAAAAACAGCAGAAGCAGAAACTGTACAACAGCAATATCAACAAGCGTGGCAATATGCTGATATTGCTTTGTGAAATAACCGTAAAATAACCTCAGTTCGATTGGCTCAACTAGAAAGCTTATCTAATAAATCCTTTAGCACTGGTGGTAATTTGCGCATAATCTTACCCTGCTCTCGGTCAACGGCTACTAGAATCACACGACCGGTTAGGTAAAGTTCTTTGCCATCATGGGATTGAATTTTATAATCCCACTTCATACGGAAACCTTTCATTTCGGCGATGGCTGTCTTGACAACTGCTGCTGTGCCCATTGGCATTGCCCGGTGATAGCGTAAAGAAAGTTCTACTACTGGTAAATCGCATCCTAGCCTGACAAAATCACTATAATCCATACCCATTGAGCGCAAGTACTCCACCCTCGCTTCCTCCATCCAGCCAATGTAGGTACCATGCCAGACTATACCAGCATAGTCAGTGTGGTGGGGATGGACTCGCACTGGATAGTCAAACCATTTGGCTGTGGTGGCAGTTAGCTCATGACTTGCCATGGTACTGTCCAGCTGTCCTTGAGTTGAGGTTTGGGGTGTTTCTGACATGGATCAACTTAATCGTGACTGGTATGATGATCGTATATGGTGATCGTATTCTGTTAGAGCTAGATCAGATCAGCGCTAAGTTTTTGCTGATTTGGGATCTAGTTCGGGCAAGTCTAATCCTGACAGATCAAAGTAAGCGATCGCGTCCGTCTCAAAAAGTCAATCACTGTTTACCATCATCCTACTGATCGTAATCAGAACCTATCCTTATATCATGTCGGGATAATTACCCTTAATCAAAATCTCCCCCATCTCCCCATCTCCCCATCTCCCCATCTCCCCACACTTCCCACACTTCCCACACTTCCCACCCTCCCCACTCTCTCCTTAATTATGGGTATTCAACCAGACTTGATATTAGCCCTGTGTTGGGAGGGTTAGGAGTAATCTGGTCACGATTTGGTAACCAAGCTGATCACCTGCTGAAAGCGATCGCATGCGATCGCTTTCAGGGTATCTGCTCACAGGTCGCCATGGTTTCTTCTAATCGGTTTCTTCTGATGCTACCAGTAGGGTGCGTTACTGAAGCATCCTAGGTTTTAGGGAATTTTCCGGCTTTTTATGCCAGGTTTGACCAGAGCTTTTTTTTAAGTTTTGTAAAGATTAAACAATCCACTGCGTAAATCCTGGATCGGCTTCAGAAATGTAAGTAGAGGTTGAATTCGAGTCAGCCAATGACCGAAACACCTCAGTATTAACATTACAAACTTCAAGGTTCAAACCAGGAGACTGATCATGTTTCGTAGTAAAGTAGCCATTGCGTCTGTAGTTCTATCTTTGGGTGTAATCAGCCTCGGTATTCCTCAAGGCAAAGCCTTAGCACAAGATACTAACGCGCCTCGTCCCACCCCTCCGAGCAACCAACAATTTACTTTAACCACTACCCCCACCCCCAGTGCAAAAACCGTATTTGCTGTAGTCACCAGGAACGGCGCACTCAGTCGCGGATTCGGTGCCAGCCGAGCCCGAAAAGTTCTGAACGGTCGGTACGAAGTCTTTTTCAACCGGGATGTCCGTCGGTGTGCTTACACTGCTACTTTAGGTACTACAGGCTTTGGCACTGAACGATCTGGTGAAGTTACTGTAGCCACACGCGCTGGCACCACCAATGGGGTTTGGGTTGCTACTAACAATTCTAGTGGAAATGCCGTAGATCGTAACTTCCACCTTGCTGTACATTGCCCGTAGGCTGCTTAGAAGCTATCCAAAAATTTGTCTTGGGGGGTTGTGGAGCCTACTTTAGACCACAAGCCGTCTAAAGGATTACTGAAGTGAGTTACCAGTAATTTCTCCACTCTCACCCAACCATTAAATAATTTTTCGGATAACTTCTGAGTAGTTTCTACAATATGCTAGTCTATTAGGCCTTTTTTGCCCCACTGTGTCAACCGTGGGGCTACACAAACCCAGCCGAACTAGAGTTCATGTAGGGTGGGCAGTGCACCAGACAGATAATCAAGCTTGCAAAGGGCGTTGGTAGGCACTGCCCACCCGAAGATTAATCACTGGATTTACGATCCGTATCAACCTAGGTTGATGTAGGGTGGGCAGTGCACCAGACAGATAATCAAGCTTGCAAACCGCGTTGGTAGGCACTGCCCACGCTACGATTAATAACTGGATTTACGATCCGTATCAACCTAGCTGAACTAGTAATCACCCTCAACCACCAAGGTTCCCCACTTGGAGAACTTGGGCTGAGGGCTCCCACCCTGACCATTTATCCTGTAATCAGTTTGAGAAGGTGACCATGATGGTGAAATTTTGGTCTTTGTCCCTTGCTTTAGAAGCTGCCTCAATCCTGCTAATTGTTCCCAAGGCGTTTAGCCTGCCACTGACGCTTGCCTCTGGCTTCTCCCCTGTACCGAGCACAGAGATTGAGCTACCAGTGTGCTACATGCAAACCGATAATGGCACCCTTGTAGATCTTAGTAGTCTATGTGGCATCTCAGACTCCAAAGTAGTCATTAGCGAAGTGAGTTTCCAAAATGACCGTCTTATCGGTCGTGTAGTCAACAAAACCGACAAAACTGTCTACTCGACCCGAGTAAACTATGAAATTCTCGATGATGACGGCAGTGTAATTGGCACCAGTTCCATGTACACCAATCCCCCTAACCTCAGTGCTGGAGAAAGTGCTACTTTCGAGACGGAAATGTGGGGTGGTCGGGAATTAAAAACCACATCCGTTGACTGGGATCGTAAACCGACTCCATGATTTCGATATCAATTCACGCTTTTGAGGCATAAATTGCTGAGCAACTGAACCTAAGTATTTGGTCTTTAGGTGAATGCTTACCACTGAATCCCACATAATAATGTCATCAATAAATTTAAAATTGACAGTTTTAAATTAATAACTAATAATTCACTATAACGGTTCTCATATTAATCAGGTACACAGGATTTTTTTATTGTTTCCTACTCCCTACTCCCTGTGCCCTGTGCCCTGTGCCCTGTTTCCTGTGCCCTGTGCCCTGTTCCCTAAAAACCCAGAACTATGTACTTAAAAAATCGCAAACCGCTATAACAATTAACGTACCTGACTACGAAGTGATTAACAGTCGGAGATATTAGATTCAGATTTGAGTGAACAATCAACCCACCCCTTGAGCTTAAGCAGAAGGGGTGGGTTTTCATTCACTCTAATGACAAGAGTAAGGGAGTAGCCAAAAAATCAAATACCAGTTTTTAGCTTGTAGGGTGGGCAAAAACAGTTTGTTTCTTTTGATTATTCTAAATTATATTACTTTGCCCACCCTACTTTAATTGGTATTTTTTTTACACGCAAGTCCCTAAAGCTAGCTGCTGACTATCCTAAACGTAGAAGGAGAAGTTGAGATCCTCAACCGTATCGATAACGACAATATTACTAAGTGAGTTATTCTCGATTATCCACATGCCATTCTGTCCAGTAACGGAATTACGGAAGAAGAAATCATTAATACCATCTCGGTTAGCGTCATAGGCCCCACGGAATTCCCAAGGACCGTCTGCTGGTCGGGAATCGATCAGCACTGCCTCCTGGAAAACAGTACCATCGAGCTTCCAGTAGGCAAACTCTTGGGTATTCATATTTTCCCAGATAGCATCTGCGTCACCATCGTCATCCATGTCTCCAGCCGCAACTAACTGCCAGGGATCATTAGGTGATATGGTCAACCTGTCACCATTGGTATTCGTAATAAACGTAGCATTCTGAAACCCGTTTTCATCTATTTCCCAAACAGCAATTTCTCCGCTGGATGTGTTGTACCAGAAAATTTCTTCTGCACTATCACCGTTAACATCTCCCGTGCCACGGATTTCCCAGTTGAGGTCTGATCCCGGTTGACCTGCTGGTGCCTGAGTAATTATTGCTTCCTGGAACTCGGAGCGTTCCATCTTCCAAACCGCAACACCGCCGGTTAGGGTATCACGCCACAGAGGATTCCTGATACCATCGCCTAAATCCACAACACCACGAGCTTCAAATCCAGTGTTGTCTGGTACCGACACCTCCTGACCACTTTGATCGGTAATAAACGCTGTCGTCTCGACGCTAGTCCCCTGGCCATTTAGAGTCCACAAACCAACTTTTGCACTGACAGGATTATGCCAGAACAGATCCACACTGGGGATTCGGGTAATTTCAATGGCATCAAGTCGCCCTCGCTCGAAATTCAAATCAGAATTATTGCTATCTGCCAGTACCGAGATTTCTATTTCATCCCCTGGAGCAAGGTCTATGTTTTGAAAAAGGGGTTTATTTGGATTAGCCTCAGCACTTAGGGTGCCACTTGAATTGCCACCCCTCAGAGGGACATAATTCCTTGGCTCAGCTGTTGGCCGAGGTCTATTAGCAGGTAAGTTTAGATTATAAACATAGGTACCAACTACCTCTCCATTGACACTAAATGTCAGGGGAGATTCCCCATCCTCTTCGTCAAAGTAGGCAATACGAATATCGTACTTACCAGCTGGTCCATCCTGTGCTGTCCATTGAAAGGTAAGCACACCGGGAACTGGAACCGGGTTATCAAAGTCTGTGATCTCGACGGCTCGACCCCCTGAAGCAACGAGATTAATATTGTTGAAACCGGTTATGCCGTAGTTTACTCGCGTTACGCGAGTACCTTCTGCTTCAATCAGAACCATAAGATAGTTTTTTCCCAAAAGTTATCTGTGTTTACATTGGTTGGCTTTTCTTTTCCGTCCTGATGCACCAAAAAATTTCTAATTACTCCATCCCAATTCAGTCCCAACTCACTAATTGACGGGATGTGTAACTTACAAAAGCGATGCAGCTTCGGAACAGGGGAGGCAGTGCGGTCTTGGGGGTTCCCACGGGGCAAACAGCGGTGCGGACGCAGGTTCCGCACACAGCCCCTCCCCACTCGCGGTCTGCCGTGGTTTCCCCCACTCGCGCTTTGCATCAATACACTGGCATTACTCAAGGTCCCTTGCCTGAAATGGGATAAGAGTCTGTGAACTTTGTCTGTGAACTTTTGGGGAAAATTTAATTATGCTTATCGATGTATCTAGGGTACAATACCTTTCTAGATACCTATTTCTAGATATATCGATAAGGGTAAAACACCCCCTTTAATAGTTCAAAGATGCCCTGCTGAAATTTATCCAGTGAAACTGGATAAATTTTTTGAAGCCTTTTATATTATTTTACTGGCTAACGATACCCTGATAAAATTCCACCCCTAACAGATGATCTACTCAAAAAAATATTTTTGTTCCAGGCTTCAGATTTTTTTGGCGTTTTGACTGAAAAAAAACCTACCACTAGTATAAATGCCATAAAAATCCGTAAATGTCACTATCAAATTAGGTATATTCATTAAATTTTCATAAAAATTTATAAAATTTTTACTGAGTTGGCACTGAGCAAAAACTAATTATTATATAACATCAAGTCAGCTAATAATTATGAATGATAAATTTTCCCCTGCCTCAGGGCAGTTAGTGGGTAAGCTATCAGCTATCAGCTAATGCCCTACAGAGGGTGCTACTTGAGGTGCTTTTGAATAAAAGAGGTAAGCATTCGTTTAATCTTTTTTGGATCACAGCGTCGAAGCCTGTGCCACAAAGGACTTCAAGTAGCGTGGCCATAGGCCAAGGACTTTTCTGTTGACTTTCAATTCTCATTAATCTATCAATATTAAATTATCCCGTTTGCCCATTGCACATTGCGCATCGGCGCACGCTACGAAAACGGCGCACGCTACGGGAACGGCGCACGCTACGCTGGGTTTATTTTAAGCATGATAGCTGACAGCATTAGCCTGAATGCTGACAGTTTTATATCCTGGTGGTCGTACCTATTAATTAGTGAAAATCATAGTGGCGCTAAAGATAAGCCAAATAAATAATATACCAGTTTAATTCATCCCCGTCAAAATTTTTGGGTCAGCAATAAATTTTTGGGTCAGCCAAATGCCAATAAGATCTGGTTTGTGACGATTAGATGCGTTTGCCCTAAAACTCGGAGATATTAGATTCAGATTTAAGTGAACAATCAACCCACCCCTTGAGCGTAAGCAGAAGGGGTGGGTTTTTCTCAACTTTAATTACAACAGAAAAGCTAGCTGCTGACTATCCTAGACGTAGAAGGAGAAGTTGAGATCCTCAACCCTATCGATCTCGACAATCTGACCCAGTGAGTTATTGTGGATCATCCACATGCCATTCTGTCCAGTAACGGAATTACGGAAGAAGAAATCATCAGTACCATCGTTGTTAGCGTCATAGGAACCACGGAATTCCCAAGCACCGTTTGCTGGTCGGGAATCGATCAGCACTGCGTTTTGGAAAACAGTACCATCAAGCTTCCAGTAGGCAAACTCTTGGGTATTCATATTTTCCCAGATAGCATCTGCGTTACCATCGCCATCCATGTCTCCAGCCGCAACTAACTGCCAGGGATCATTAGGTGATATGGTCAACCTGTCACCATTGGTATCCGTAATAAACGTAGCATTCTGAAACCCGGTTTGATCTATCTCCCAAACAGCAATTTCTCCAGTAGATGTGTTGTACCAGAAGATTTCTTCTGCACCACCACCGTTAACATCTCCGGTGCCACGGATTTCCCAGTTGAGGTCTGATCCTGGTTGACCTGCTGGTGCCTGAGTAGTTATTGCCTCCTGGAACTCGGAGCCTTCCATCTTCCAAATCGCAACACCCCCGGTTTCGGTATTACGCCACAGAGGACTCCTGTTACCATCGCCTAAATCCACAACACCACGGGCGTCAAATGGACTGTCGTCTGGTACCAATACCTCCTTACCACTTTGATCTTTAATGAACGCTGCCGTCTCGACGCTAGTGCCTTCGTCATTTAGAGTCCACACACCAAGTTGTCCAGTGACAGGATTACGCCAGAACAGATCCAAACTGGGGATAATATCTTCAGCTGGGGTAATTTCAATGGCATCAAGTCGCCCTAGCTCGAAATTAGCATCATTATTAATGCTATCTGCCAGTACCGAGATTTCTATTTCATCCCCTGGAGCAAGGTCTACGCCCTGAAAAATGGCATTTGGATTATCCTCAGCACTTAGAGGGCGAGGGCCACGTGGATTGCCACCGCTCAGAGGGACATAATTCCTTGGCTCAGCTGTAATCCCAGGTAAGTTTAGATTATAAACATATGTACCAACTACATTGTCGTTGACACTAAATGTCAGTGGAGATTCCCCATCCTCTTCGTCAAAGTAGGCAATACTAATATCGTACTTACCAGCCGGTCCATCATCTGCTGTCCATTGAAATCTAAGCACACCAGGGTTTTCTTCAACCGGGTCATTAAAGCTTGAGATCTGGACGGCTCGACCGCCTGAAGCAACGGTATCAATATTGTTTGCACTGGTTGTCTCATAGTTGACTCGCGTTACGCGATCGCTTTCTGCTTCAATCAGAACCATAAGATGGTTTTCTCCCAAAAGTTATCTGTGTTTACACTGGTGGGCTTTTCTTTTCAGTCCTGATGCACCAAAAAATTTCTAATTACTCCATCCCAATTCAGTAACTCACGGGATGTGTAACTTACAAAACTGGCATTACTCAACGTCCCTGGCCTGAAATGGGATAAGAGTCTGTGAACTTTTTATGTGAACTTTGTATGTGAACTTTTGGGGCAAATTTAATCATGCTTATCGATGTATCTAGGGTACAGTACCTTTCTAGATACATGTTTCTAGAAACATCGGTAAGGGTAAAACACCCCCTTTAATAGTTCAAAGATGCCCTCCTCAAATCTATCCAGTGAAACTGGATAGATTTTTTGAAGCCTTTTCTATAGTTTGACTCCCTAACGATTCCCTGATCAAATTCCACCCCTAACAGATGACCTAGTCAAAAAAGTAGTTTGGTTCTAGGCTTCATATTTTTTTTTTGCGTTTTGACTGACAAAAAAAAATCCTACCATTAGTATAAATGGCATAAATTTCAGTAAATGTCACTATCAAAATAGGGATTTTCATCAAAAATTCATAAAAATTTATGAAAAATTTACTGAGTTAGTCCTGAGCAAAAACTAATTATTATATAACATCATTCAGCTAAGAATTATGAATGAGTAATTTTACCCTCCCTCAGAGCAGTTAGGGGTTATACCAAATCTGGGTTAAAGAATAATCTTTTTCATTCAGTCCCTCTTTGATTCAGTCATTGAGGTGTGCAAGCAAGCTTTTGCCCCAATCAATTTACTGTGTGGCAAAAAGGGTTAACAGCAGGTGATTTGAGATTATTCATAAAATTAACTAATTGACAATAAATAATGTTGAAATGTAGCCAGATATCTCTTGACTTGACGAAATATCCAAGAACCATCTATGGAGATGAGCTAAATTAAACAATGATGAAAATTTTTATAGGTGCGCGCCTCCTAGGGCGAGTAAATCGCCCTTGGGTCGCACCTCTAGGAATAAAAATCTGTTGCTATTGAAATCTAGGCTATCCACTATTACCGAGACAGTTACTCATTTTGGTAACGGCTAATGGGTAATAGGTAACTGGTCGGGGTTGTATAGCGCTACGGGCAAGTCAGAAGTGAGAAGTCAGAAGTCAAAAGTAAGCTAGGACTAGGTTTCGGAGTTTAGAAGCGATGCAGAGGTGCGACCCGTGGCGAATTTAATTCGACGACTGTAAGCGCACCATTACGGTCTTGGGGAGGCAGCGCGGTCTTGGGGGTCCCCCCCATGAGCGACTGCCGTGGTTTCCCCCACTCGCGCTTTGCATCAAGACAATGTCAAACATCTTAATGGGTAGTGCTATACCAAGTAAGCATATGCGCTACAGATGGTGCTACTTGAGGTGCCGTCAGCCGTCAGCCGTCAGCCGTCAGCCTTGGCCGTTGGCCACGCTACGGGAATGGCTGGCTGATACGCGACACGCTGATACGCGACACGCTGAATGCTTACCTAATTACCTATTACCTATTACCTATTACCTATTACCTATTACCTATTACCTATTACCTATTACCTATTACCTATTACCTATTACCCATGTTCCTTTCATTAACAGGGAAACTAACCCATCAAAACCTTAGGTAATTACAGTGGGAACCTCCCGCTCTGTAAACTTGCGAATCTGGGCAATCTCATGGGCAAGGGAAATCAGTGGTTCCAATGCTTGTTGAGTATCCACGTCATGCTTAGTGGAATCTGGCTCATAGCTCTCTAAATAGAGGCGTAGGGTTGCCCCTTTTGTGCCAGTACCAGATAGGCGGAATACAATCCGAGAGCCATCAGTAAAGCCAATCCGAATCCCCTGCTTCTGGCTGACGCTCCCATCTACTGGGTCTGTGTAACTAAAGTCATCACCATACTCTACCTGGTAAGAGCCAAATTGCTGTCCTTTCAGGTCTGGCACACTTGAACGCAGACGCTCCATCAGTTCCTGAGCTCGTGCCCCATCTACCTCTTCATAGTCATGGCGGGAATAGAAATTACGACCATAGGTTTGCCAGTGGCTACGGACAATCTGCTCCACTGATTCACCCCGCACTGCCAGGATATTGAGCCAGAATAGCACTGCCCAAAGTCCATCTTTTTCCCGTACATGGTTAGAACCAGTGCCGAAACTTTCTTCACCGCACAAAGTGGCTTTACCTGCATCCAATAAATTGCCAAAAAACTTCCAACCTGTTGGGGTCTCATAGCAATCAATACCCAACTGAGCCGCCACTCGGTCTACAGCAGCACTGGTTGGCATGGAACGAGCGACCCCTGCTAAACCTTGACTATAACCAGGTACCAGATGGGCATTGGCGGTTAACACAGCGATGCTATCACTGGGGGTAACGAAGAACGAGCTTCCCAGGATCATATTGCGATCGCCATCCCCATCGGAAGCAGCCCCAAAGTCCGGTGCATTATCACCATAGAGAATATCCACCAAGTCCTTAGCATAGACTAAATTGGGGTCAGGATGACCACCACCAAAATCTTCTAACGGTATACCATTAAGTACTGTACCTTCTGGTGCCCCTAGGCGTTGTTCAAAAATAGCATGGGCATAGGGACCAGTTACCGCATGTAATGAGTCCATACACATGCGGAATTTCCCAGAGGTTAGTAGCTGGTGAATGCGGTCAAAATCAAACAGGGACTCCATCAATTGAGTATAAGGCTCAACTGGGTCAATCACCTCAACGCTCAAGGTTCCCAGGGTAAATGCACCTGGTCGGTCTAGATTCACATCCGCAGCCTCCAGGATTTTGTAACTATCAATGACTTTACTCCGAGCATAGATAGCTTCCGTCACCTTTTCCGGTGCTGGTCCACCATTACTGGTGTTATACTTGACACCGAAGTCACCCTTTGGACCCCCAGGATTGTGGCTAGCCGAGAGGATAATGCCACCTAATGCCTTATGCTTGCGAATAACACAAGATGCTGCTGGGGTAGACAGAATACCACCACAACCGACTAACAACCGACCTAACCCATTGGCGGCTGCCATTTTGAGAATGGTCTGAATTGCTTGCCGATTGTAGTAGCGACCATCACCCCCTACAACTAGGGTTTGACCTTCACAGCCTTCTAGGGAGTCAAAGATAGACTGGATAAAGTTTTCCAGGTAATGGGGCTCTTGAAAAACGGTGACCGACTTACGGAGTCCGGAAGTACCGGGCTTTTGGTCTGTAAAGGGCTTAGTAGAGACAGTGCGTATGTTCATTACAAGCTAGCTACAGGTTTTACTGCTAATTCTTTATTGTTAACTGTTACCTGTTAATTGTTAATGAAAAATTCAAAAGTCTTTGATAAATGACTGATGACTTTAGTGAGCCCTGGTCTAGAAAAGCGCGAACGCACGATCAATCCTTACCTACGCATATTTTTGTTTATTTGTCAATGCTTCACTTTAATCTATCTAAGCTACAAGCGATTAGCTTTGCACAAGGTTAGCTAATCGCTCATTAAGAAGTGACAGCTCCTACACTGACCCGTTGGGTTCAGTGTAGGCTTCCCAGCCAATCCGGCTATTGCGCGCGGAGGCGCTGGGCTTTAAGAACGGACTGCCCTTCCGCTCTGTTTTTGATGTTTATAGCTGCATTGTGTTCGCGTAGCGTCGGCTTCGCCGAATCGCGATCTAGACTACATCCACAATGGGGACAGTCATGCCATCTTACATGCAGCTTCTTTGGGACTTTTTTTCCGCAATTGGAGCAATTCTGTGAAGTGTTTTGAGCGCTTACTGGGACAGCCAACAAACCAGCATTTAAGGCCGTAGGCCACGCTACGCGAACGGCTTTGTTCGTCAGTATCGTCAGAAAGCTTGACCACCCAGCATCTAGCACAGATTTAGCCAATCGGGATTTAGCCATCCCTTTGACGTTTAACTTTTCGTGAGCAACTACGTCGTAGTTTGACAATAAGTAATTAGCGGTCTTGAAATGAAAGTCTTTCCGTTTATCCGCTACTTTTTTATGCTGTTTCCCGAGCTGTTTGATAGCCTTAAGTCTATTACTTCCTCCCTTCTTCCTTCTAGATACCCGCTTTTGGACAACCTTTAAGCGCTTTTGAGCTTTCCGATAGTATTGAGGAATCTCTATGGCTTCCCCTTCGGAGGTTGTCAAAAAATCCTTTAGACCAACATCAATCCCAATTATTGAATCTGGATTTATGTCTGGCTTAACTTCGGGAACTGTCTTGTCTTCCAGGGACAAGACCAGATAGTATCCATCGCACTTTTTTGTAATGGAAGCTGTCTTAATCTTGAAGCCGGAAGGAATGGGGCGATGAAGTACTACCTTTACTCTGCCTATTTTTGGGAGATTTATTAAGTCTCCATCTAGGCACCCTTCCTTTACTTGAGGGTAAGTAAAAGTGCGATAACGGTGTGGTTTTTTGAACCTAGGCCGACCACTTCGTCTTCCATTACTATCCCCTTTAATGAACCTATCAAAAGCTAACTTTACCCTCTTGACAACATCCTGAAGTACCTGAGAGTGAACCTGCTTGTACCAAGGATGGGTTTTCTTTAGTCCTGGTAATCTTTTCTTTTGACTGTAGTAGTCAGGATTAACTCTTAATTTTGGAAGATGACAGACAAGTGGGCAGGCATTAATGGGACAGCGGTTAGCTTCGTACCAGTTAAATCGATCAGCCAACAAGTAATTGTATTGAGCACAAAGCATTGACAACCAATTGTCTATTACAACTTTCTGCTCTCTCGTTGGACGTAATCGGTACTGGTAAGCTAGTCTCATTTTTTGTATCCTGTTTTTCGACCTATAACTAGGTTAGCATGTGGGTAGCCAAATAACAACCCACAACATCAAAAAAAATGAAAGATAAAAAATTGATAGTTAGAGTAACTGAGTTTGAGAAAAAGCAGTTAAAGCAGGAGGCTGACAGGAGGGGTATGACTCCATCTGAGTTGGTCAGAAGTTTTATAGCTCGTCTCCCAATCCCAGGAGACTCTGTGTAAAATTCATCCCTGGAAACGAAACCTTAGAATAAGGCAGTCTTAATCATACAGTTTTAACCTTTGTCTCATAGCCGACCAACCATAAAGACTGCCTTATTCTTACGGTAACTTTGAACACTCATCCTTGCGGATTGAGATGTGGGGCTTCTTTTACCGGACAGCTAAATTTTCATCTGACCTCTCAACTTATAATCCAACAGCAAGTTACTAGATTATGGCTGATGATCCTTGGGCTGAATCCTTACACTAAATTTCTCGGTCGAAGCCATATTTTTCGCGGATATGGGTATTAAAATACTGACCGATAGAAGGATTATCTTTTAAACCCTTGTAGATCTCCTCTGGTACATCCCGATACTTGTAGATACTACCATTATTGAATTGAACCCGAAGAATTTTTTTTTCTACATCGTAGTCGAAGGATTTAATCACAGCGCTGGTACTTTTCAGCAATGGGAAAGCAATCACATCTCGAATACTAGCTGAATCAGTGAGTAGCATCACTAAACGGTCAATACCAATACCTAAACCACCAGTGGGAGGCATACCGTACTCCAGAGCAGCGAGAAAGTCTTCATCAACATCTTGAGCTTCCAAATCTCCTGCTGCTTTCCTGGCTGCTTGAGCTTCTAGTCGTTGCCGTTGATCTATAGGATCAGTTAACTCAGAATAACTGTTTGCTGTTTCTCTTCCCACTATAAACAATTCAAACCGTTCTACTAAACCAGATTTTGAGCGATGGGGCTTAGTGAGGGGAGAGATTTCCACAGGATAATCCAGAACGAAAGTCGGTTGGATTAACGTTTCTTCTACCTTCTGCTCAAAAGCTTCATTGAGCAATTTACCAATAGAATAGCAATCATTGGGAACCTCCACACCAGCATCTTTTGCTGCTGCTTTTGCCTGCTCAATGTTGGTAAACTTATCAAAATCTAAACCAATTTGGTCTTTGACTAACTCTTGCATCGTTACTTTACGCCAAGGGGGAGTTAGATCAATTACTTCACCTTGGTAGTTAATGGTTAGTGTACCTAACACTTCCTTAGCAGCATTACTAATCAGATTTTCCGTCAACACCATCATCTGATTATAATCGGCGTAAGCCTGATAGATTTCAATCATGGTGAATTCCGGATTGTGACGAGTCGAAATTCCTTCATTGCGGAAAACACGCCCCAACTCATACACCTTTTCAAAACCACCAACAATTAGTCGCTTCAGATGTAACTCGGTAGCAATACGCAGATACAAGTCCATTTGTAAGGTATTGTGGTAGGTGATAAAAGGACGCGCATCTGCACCACCAGCCTCACTCTGAAGTACCGGAGTTTCAATTTCAATAAAATCCTGTTGGTTTAAATAGTGCCGAATAGAAGCAGTTATTTTGGCACGACGACGAAAGGTTTCCCGGACATCAGGATTAACAATTAGGTCAACATAACGTTGACGATAGCGCTTTTCTGTATCCGTCAAACCATGCCATTTATCTGGTAAAGGCAACAAAGATTTAGTCAGGATATCATACTCCTTGACATAGATCGATAGTTCCCCTTTCTCCGTGCGCTTGATGGTTCCTTTTGCCCCAATAATATCTCCAGTATCAGTGAGTTTTTTGAGAATATTGAAAGCATTGGGAAGGTCTGCCATTTTAGCAGTGATTCTCTTTTTATCCAGGTAAAGCTGAATTGTACCAGTCTCATCCTGAATGTTGAAGAAAGCTAATTTACCAAAGACACGACGAGCTATAATCCGACCAGCAACAGCCACTTCCACATCTACTTCTTCGCCATTGCCTAGGTCAGCATAGTTTTGCTGCAATTCGGCAGCCTGAGCTGTAGATTCCCAATTATAGGCATAGGGAATTAATCCTTCTGCTTTCAGTTGTTCAACTTTTTCAAGCCGTGTGGTGCGAATTTCTTCTAGAGTTGAAGTGCTTTGTGCTTCTGGACGGGATTGGTCTGACATAATTTATAGCGACAATCTAGTGGACACATAGTGGATCAACTGTGAGTTAGTGCTGCCTGGTGATCCCTTAGTATATAGCAATTATAAGTTAAACGTTAACATCCTGGTTAAAATAGGTAACGGGTAACATAAGGGAAGTATAACTTCTTATTAATAATCAGTTAGCACTGCTCTATAACTATAATTATAGCTGATTTTTAAAAGCTTATCAACTATAACTAAGTTTATAGATATTTTTAATAATTGCTAATTCGTGGTAAGGGATGTTCAGTAATTTATTACAAATATTATTACAGTATTTTTACGTAGTAAATGCTCGAAATTGACCTTTTTTTTTGTTTAATTGTTGATGTAATTGTGCTAGATTATCTGCTATATTTTTATCGATAATTTTAGCTTTATGTCCTAATCATTATAACCATTACTATCACAATCAGCAATTACCCATTCCCGATTACCCATTCCCGATTACCATGGTAAATAACTGACTTTAATGACAGGCTTGGGAAATGAGCAAAAAACCAAAAATTATTGTACTTGATGATGACCCGACTGGCTCCCAGACAGTTCACAGCTGCTTGTTGCTGATGCACTGGGATGTGGATACATTGCGGCTGGGACTAAGGGATAACTCCCCAATCTTTTTTATTCTTACTAATACCAGAGCTCTTAACCCAGAGCAAGCAGCAACTGTGACTCGGGAAGTTTGCCATAACCTCAAAATGGCCATAGACGCTGAAGGAATTAAAGATTTTATGGTAGTCAGTCGCTCTGACTCCACCTTGCGGGGGCATTATCCTGTCGAAATTGATGTAATCGCCCAAGAAGTCGGACCATTTGATGCCCATTTCTTAGTCCCCGCATTCTTTGAGGGCGGACGAGTCACTCTCGATAGTGTCCATTACCTAATCATTGATGGTATTAGAACGCCAGTGCATGAAACCGAGTTTGCCCGTGACTCGGTATTTGGATATCGCCATAGTTATTTACCCGATTATGTCCAAGAAAAGACCAAAGGTCAGATCAAGGCTGATGCAGTAGAGCGGTTTTTACTAGCAGATATTCGTAACAGTAGCTTGGAGCGTCTTCTCAAACTTACCAATAACCAGTGTGGCGTTGTGGATGGGGAAACCCAAGGGGATTTAGATCAATTTGCGGCAGATGTCCTAAGGGCTGCTGCCCAAGGGAAACGCTTTCTGTTTCGTTCTGCTGCTAGTATTTTAACCTCCCTTGCTAGTCTTGGCTTCCAACCGGTAGCCCCTATGAATATGGCTCAGTATGTCCGACAGGGGAAACCAGGAGTTGTGATTGTGGGTTCCCACGTTAAAAAGACTACTCAACAGCTGGAGCAGCTATTGGGAGCATCTGGGATTGAGGGGATTGAGGTAAATGTAGCCAATTTACTGGATGAATCCGAACAGCAACGGGCAAAACTTTTGGCAAGTATTCTCGAGCGCGTTCAGGAAATTCACAGTACTGGTAAAACACCGGTGGTTTATACCTCTCGTCAGGAATTGGTTTTTGAGGATGTGCAGAAACGGCTGGCGTTTGGAGCAGTAGTTTCAGGCTTATTGATGGATATCGTGAGGGGATTGCCTAAAGATATGGGGTTTTTAATCAGTAAAGGGGGTATTACCTCCAATGATGTCTTAAGTACTGGCCTGGCTTTGAGGTCAGCACGACTATTGGGTCAGATCCTTCCTGGATGCTCAATGGTACTAACCTCTGCTGACCATCCCCAGTTTCATAATTTACCTGTAGTGCTATTTCCTGGCAATGTGGGAGATGTGAATGGCTTGGTGACCGTTTACCGTCGATTGAGTGCAGAGTAAGAATGTTTGACAGGATATCGGTTGTGGGTGTGGGGTAACAGAGCAATAGTATTCTTAAGTATCTTGCCCTTTTGCTCCCTACCACCATTAGCTACAATTCTCAACAGTTATCCACCAGAACTTGCTGAAGAAGGTATGATCACGGAAGAATCTATCTTCGGTGCGTTAACCAATCTGGCTCCTTGTTGCATGACTTCTGATTCTGCCCAACCATCACCAGTTTCAACGGTTTCCAACGACCGCAACTCGGTAGTTAACTGCCTTGGGCAAGTTCGCTTAAAAAGTGAGGGGAAACGGCTGTTGTTGATCTTGCCACCAGCCACTAAAAACCCTAGTACTGTCAATTGGTCGGACCTATGGGAACAATTCAAGCATCGCCTCAATGCTGGAGAGCGCTTTTGGCAGCCTGAATCCAGTGTCCATCTGATGGCTGGGGATCAATTGCTGGATGGGATGAAGCTACAAGCGATCGCTGATGCCCTTGGGGCAGTCCAGTTAAGGCTAAAGCGAGTTTACACCACGCGCCGACAAACCGCTGTGGCTGCAGCAGCTGCTGGGTACTCAGTAGAACAAGAAACTCCTAAGTACTCTTTGAATCAAAAGATTGATCAACCTACTGAATTACTCGCAGAACCTCTGTACTTACAAATGACAGTACGTTCGGGTATAGAGATTCGTCACCCTGGCACTATTGTTATAATAGGGGACTTGAACCCTGGTGGTGCATTGATTGCAGCTGGGGATATCTTCGTTTGGGGGCATCTACGAGGCATTGCCCACGCCGGTGCGAATGGTAATCGAAAATGTCGGATTATGGCATTAAAAATGGAACCCACCCAGTTGCGGATTGCTGATGCTGTAGCTAGGGCACCGGAGACACCGCCACTTCAGTACTATCCTGAAGTAGCTTACGTGACATCCGTTGGGATTCGTATTGCTAGAGCTGCTGATGTTGCTAAAACCCACTTGTCGTTGAATTCATGAGTCGAATTATTGTTGTCACCTCTGGCAAAGGAGGGGTGGGGAAAACTACCATTACCGCCAATCTAGGTTTAGCCCTAGCTCGTTTGGGTCGTCGAGTTGCTTTAGTGGATGCAGATTTTGGTTTGAGAAACTTAGACCTGCTGTTGGGACTAGAAAATCGGGTAGTCTACACGGCTATTGAAGTCTTAACAGGTCAGTGCCGCTTAGACCAGGCTTTGGTCAAAGACAAACGGCAGGAAGGACTAGTCCTGTTACCTGCAGCCCAAAGTCGTAACAAAGAAGCCGTTAACCCCAACCAAATGAAAAAGTTGTTGGGGGTGTTAGCCAAGAATTACGAGTACATCTTGGTGGACTCTCCAGCAGGAATCGAAAGCGGGTTTAAAAATGCGGTTACGGCAGCTACTGAAGCCCTAATCGTTGCTACACCAGAGATTACCTCAGTGCGGGATGCTGACCGAGTTATTGGCTTACTGGAAGCGGAAGGAATCAAGCAGACCCGCCTAATTGTCAACCGCCTGAAAGCGACAATGGTAAAAGCGGATCAGATGATGTCAGTTCAAGATGTCCAAGAAATTCTTGCTATTCCCCTAATTGGTGTTATCCCCGAAGACGAACGGGTGATTGTCTCCAGTAATCAGGGTGAACCCTTGATCTTATCAGAAAAGAAAACTCTGCCTGGAATTGCCATTGAAAACATTGCTGCACGCTTAGAAGGTGCAAATATTTCCTTCCTCGACCTGATGGCAGAACACGACAACCTAATCAGCCGCTTACGCCGCCTGTTCCAATAAGGTTTTACATTGTGAATTGCCAACAACTAGTCTTGCCAAAGAGCCTCTTCCTTCTCCCCCTGTGTGATTATTCACTACTCCAAAAAGCCCCATGATTATCGAAATTCTAGAACAACTTTTTTCCTGGAGGAGTGTTCAAAGCAGCCGTGAGGAGGCTAAGCGCCGCCTCCAACTGGTAATTGCCCACGATCGCTCTGACCTGAGTCCTAAAATGGTGGAGTCGATGCGGCAAGACATCCTGGAGGTGGTCTCTCGCTACGTTGAGATTGATTCGGAAGGGTCAGAGTTTTCCTTAGAAAGCAACCAACGGACAACAGCACTAATTGCTAATCTACCCATCCGACGAGTTAAGGAAAAGCTACGAGAGGAAGAATACCAACGCTTCACTCAAGACGAAGAAGAAGAGTAAGTGTCTAGTAGCTGAAGGGGTGACAAGCTACGTGAAACGTAGGTCAGTTGACGGGGCGAACGGGTGTGGGGTGTATAGCTAAATTGAGCCTATTACTTGGCTGAACAATTATCGGATCACCTTTGAAGGTGATTATGAACCAAGGGATGCTTGCCTGGTCACCCCTAAGGGATGGGACCTATAGTCCTGTTTATATTTAATTTGGGATCAAGTTCTGATACGGTTGAACCCTAACAATGGTAATCTTGAGAGTGGCATTACTAAATGTTAAGACTGTTTTCCAAAATCTGTAACAATAGCTTGACTAAATAAGCGCAATATGGTAGGCACCGCAGAACAAACAAACACGGGCGCTATTGCCCAAATTATCGGTCCGGTTGTTGACGTAGAGTTTCCCAGCGGCAAAATGCCGCAGATTTACAATGCCTTGAGAATTGAAGGCAAAAATGAAGCTGGACAAGATGTTGCTGTGACCTGCGAAGTGCAGCAGCTTCTCGGGGATAACCAAGTGCGCTCTGTTGCCATGAGTGGTACAGACGGTCTGGTGCGGGGTATGGAAGTTATTGATACTGGTGCCCCCATTAGTGTACCCGTCGGCAAGGCTACCTTAGGACGGATTTTCAATGTCTTGGGTGAACCAGTAGATAACAGAGGACCGGCAGAATCTGAGGAGCGCTTCCCAATTCACCGCCCTGCTCCCAAGTTAACTGAGCTGGAAACCAAGCCCTCAGTATTCGAGACCGGTATTAAAGTAATCGACCTGCTGACTCCCTATCGACGTGGTGGTAAGATTGGTCTTTTTGGCGGCGCTGGAGTCGGCAAAACTGTGATCATGATGGAGTTGATCAACAACATCGCCACGAAACACGGTGGAGTATCAGTATTTGGCGGTGTGGGAGAGCGTACCCGTGAAGGGAACGACCTCTACAACGAAATGATGGAATCCAAGGTGATCAACCCGGATGATCTAAACGAGTCGAAAATTGCCCTAGTTTATGGTCAGATGAATGAACCCCCCGGTGCGAGGATGCGGGTGGGTCTGTCAGCGTTGACCATGGCTGAGTACTTCCGGGATGTGAACAAGCAGGACGTGTTGCTGTTTATCGATAACATCTTCCGATTTGTACAAGCCGGTTCGGAAGTGTCTGCTCTTTTGGGAAGAATGCCTTCTGCGGTAGGATATCAACCTACTTTGGGAACAGATGTAGGTGCTCTACAAGAACGGATTACTTCCACTAACGAGGGTTCAATTACCTCCATTCAGGCAGTCTATGTGCCAGCTGACGACTTGACCGACCCAGCCCCAGCCACTACATTTGCTCACCTAGATGGTACAACGGTGTTGTCCCGTGGCCTAGCATCTAAGGGAATTTACCCGGCTGTTGACCCCCTCGATTCTAATTCCACCATGCTGCAACCGAGCATTGTCGGGGAAGACCACTACGGAACAGCTCGTGCTGTGCAGGCAACTCTACAGCGTTACAAGGAACTCCAAGACATTATCGCGATTTTGGGCTTGGATGAATTGTCCGAGGATGACAGACTAACAGTGGCTCGCGCCCGCAAGATTGAGCGCTTCTTGTCTCAGCCGTTTTTTGTAGCGGAGGTCTTCACTGGTTCTCCTGGTCAGTATGTTAGCTTGGACGATACTATCAAAGGCTTCCAAATGATTCTGAAGGGGGAATTGGATGACCTTCCTGAGCAAGCCTTCTACATGGTGGGCAGTATTGATCAAGCGATGGCTAAAGCTGAAAAACTAAAGAGTTAAGTCAGGTTTGATGCTAATAAGGTTATCAAGGTTGAAGGTTAACCTAGTTAACCTGTAACCTTCAACCTGTAACCTTCAACTTTCAAGCTGCTAAACTGCCAACGTCCAACAAACACAATTCATTCTGCTGATGGCTTTAACTGTTCGTATTATTGCTCCCGACAAAACCGTCTGGGATGACCAAGCACAAGAAATAATTTTACCCAGCACTACCGGTCAGCTAGGTATATTGAGTGATCATGCTCCTCTGTTATCAGCGCTGGATACTGGTGTGATGCGAATTCGTTCAGAAAAAGAGTGGATACCAATTGCTCTTATGGGTGGATTTGTGGAAGTTGAAGATAATGAAGTGACGATTCTTGTCAATGGTGCTGAGTCCGCAGATGAAATTGACAAGGATGCTGCAGGTGTTGACTTCAACGAAGCAAAAGCTCGTCTAGAAGAACTTCAAAGCGACGAGAATACCCAAGAAAAAATCCAAGCAACTCAAGCCTATAAGAAAGCCCGTGCTCGCTTTCAAGCTGCTGGTGGCATGGTTTAGTCACGCAACGGTAAATTCCAACCCCATAAACGAAGTAAGGAGGGGATGTAAACCCTATAAGCTCAGCGCTCTCCACACCCCCCGAAACAGGGGGGTAGGGGAACGTCTGGAGTTGGTTACCGTCAGTCTTTTACTTGGATTAAGGTAATTTGATTAAGGGCGTTGGATTAAGGGCGTTGTTGAACTAAGGAATCATCTCAAGTATGGTCGGATGATTGGTCAGTTACCAATTCCCAATTCCCAATTACCCTCAATCATTAGATTAATCAGCAAGGCTGGATTAAGCACTACCAGTAAAAGCGACTTCCGGGAACTTAGCCTGAGCCTCAGACATAGGTCTACGCCTACCTTCCTCTTGCCAGTAGTTAATCACTTCAGTGGCTTTGTTGAGGATTTCAATGCGATCAGCTTCAGTAATCCAGTGTTTGGCTTCCATCTCATCCTTGAGCTGTTCCCAGGCATCGTTCCGGGGCCAGAAAAAGTAACAAGTTAATGGGCTGGTGCCTTTGCCGACAATTTGATCAACTGCCAGGGCTACATTCTCATCTAGCCAGAGAACTTTTAATAGAAATTTTGACAATCAGGCCTCCCTCAGATATCCCACGTTATCTATAACTATAATCTATTGTACAATTGATGATTCTAGCGCAATAAGACTGTTCCTGATCAAGATTCAGGGATAGGTTTTTGGTTAAATTGTTGGTACTATTGGTGTTTATCGGCAATATTGGCGAGCCTAGCCCAAGCGTGCATGATGCCTAGTTCAGAAACATTCATTCCTAACTTGAATGCCATAGTGGTGTTCGACATTGACGGCGTGGTGCGTGACGTTAGTGGTTCTTACCGTAGAGCGATCGCAGATACAGTAGACCATTACACTGGTGGTGCCTATCGACCCACTATGGTAGAGATTGACCAACTTAAATCAGAAGGGCTATGGAATAACGACTGGGATGCATCGCAAGAATTAGTTTATCGATACTTTGAGGCTCAAGGGAAAACGCGTTCGCGTAGCGGCTCTTCCAGAGCATCGCATTTTTCTCTCGACTATGAAGCCCTTGTTGATTTTTTCAATTCTCGCTACCGAGGAAAAGATCCCAACCATTGGACTGGATACATTTGCGACGAACCGTTATTGTTACAACCGAGTTATTTAGAGAGTTTGACAACAGCAGGGATTCCTTGGGGGTTTTTCAGTGGGGCAACACGACAGGAAGCGAACTATGCCCTAGAAGGACGACTCGGTCTCGAACGGCCTGTTTTAATTGCGATGGAGGATGCTCCTGGTAAGCCTGACCCGACAGGACTGTTTGCCGTAGTTCTACAGCTAGAACAGGAGCATCAAGTTAAGGTGAAATTGCCAGTTATCTACGTTGGTGACACAGTTGCTGACATGTACACTGTTGAAAAAGCCAGAGACTCTCATCCAGAACGAGTTTGGGTTGGGGTAGGGATTTTACCCCCTCATGTGCAGCAGATACCAGAACAGCGGGAGGCTTATGGAGATAGGCTAAAAGCTGCTGCTGCAACAGTGGTTTTTGATAATGTTGAGCAGCTGACTCCTGAACAGATTGAGAAAATCGTACATCAGGGTTAGTGGACAGTTAATACTTGAAGCTTTAGATTCCTTGAGGTTAAAGCTCAATAGTCAATAGTTAAACAATTCACAGGTTCACGAAAACAAAAAGGACAAGGTCAAGAGCTTCCCTGTCTTGACCTTGTCCTTTTTGTATTTATTTCTGTGTGTGTAGTGGGACTTGACCCTTTACCGTTTCAACAGCTCATCCTTTAGAGCCAGTAAATGTTACCCCAGAGATAAAGTAACGATTGAAGAAGGCGTAAATCCCCAAAGCCGGTATAGTAAAGACCATTGAGGCTGCCATGATGTAGTTCCAATAACTAATGTATTGCCCCTTAAAGGTATTTAAACCTAAGGGAAGGGTAAACATTCCTGGATCTGAGGTAATCATTAGGGGCATTAAGAAATTATTCCAAGACCCCATAAAAATAAAGATAGCTTGTGCTGCCAAAGCTGGCTTGGCTAAAGGCAGGACAACCTGCCAAAAGGTTTCCCAGCGACTTAATCCATCCAAGGCAGCAGCTTCTTCAAGTTCCTTAGGAAAATTGATAAAGAACTGCCGCATCATAAAAATAAAGGTGGCATTCACTGCACTCGGTACAATCAATCCTTGGTAGGTATTGAGCCATCCCAAAGACTTTAAGATTAAATAACCAGGAATTAGGGTGACTTGTCCAGGAATCATCAAAACTGCCAAGATTATTCCCAACAATAATGAATTACCTGGAAACTTAACTCTGGCTAAGGCATAACCTGCCATTGAGTTAAATATAATATTCAACCCTGTTACACAAACACCAACCAAGACACTGTTTAAAAACCAGCGCCCAAACAAAGGGGATTCAATGAAAATATTGCGGTAGTTATCGACGGTAAAATCATGGGGTATAAAATTCAAACCGCCAGCGATAATTTCCTCAAGGGGTTTAAATGAGGCTGATAAAGCCCAAGCAAAAGGTAAAAACGTAATAATGGCATAGAGGATAAGAATGCTATAAAATATCCCTCTGATCCAACGAAAATTATTCACTCTTATTTGATCTCCTAATTCACTTTTTCTTCTCTAAAGAAGCCGCGTTGAATCAGTGTTGTTACTAGAATTACACCAGCTAACATTAATGCCAGTGCAGCGGCATAACCCATATCCAGACTTCTAAACGCATACTGGTAGATCAGAAGCACAACCGTCAGGGTTGAGTTGTTTGGACCACCGGTGCCACCCGAGAAGATGTAAGACTGGTCGAATAACTGAAATGTACCGATGACACCCATAACCATAACGAAAAATGTAACTGGCTTGAGTAAAGGCACAGTAATATTTATGAATTGATCGAACTCATTGGCACCATCAAGTTTTGCCGCCTCATAAACGGACCTAGGTATATCTTGCAGCGCTGCCAGGTAAATCACCATGAAAAACGGTGCTGTAGACCAAATATTCATAATCATAATGGATTTGAGCGCCACACTTGGGTCTCCTAGCCAGTTATAGGTCGGTAAACCGAAGAAGTCTAGTAATCCATTAAGTAGACCATTAGAATTATAAATCCAGATAAATATCAGGGTTAAAACCGCTGAGGAAGTGACAGTCGGTAGAAAGAAAATAATCCTGAACCATTTTTTTCCTTTAATTTCTTTATTGAGGACTAGAGCTAAAACCAGAGCCAGGATTGTTTGACAAGGAACAACAATAATGACATACTCAATTGTATTTTTGAGCGCAATCCAAACTCGCTCATCCTCAAAGGTACGAAGGAAATTTTTTAACTCAACAAATCGGTAACTCAGCCCTCCTAAAATCTCAACTTTATGGAAGGAAAGGAAGATTGCATAGATAATTGGTGCAATCAAAAAGGTTCCTAAAACTAGAATAGTAGGAGCCATGAAGAGGTAGCCAGATATAGCTTCCCTAACTTTGGCTTTCTGCCAAAATCCCTTCAATTTGACATCCCTCGATTTGACGTTTTGGTCAACTCCAAGTTTAGCTTTAGCTAGTGACATTTTTTAGTAGTTACTCGCTTGAATTTCTTTGTTAGCAGTTTGTTGTGCTTTTTTCATGGCTGACTTCAAGGATTGCTCACCCAGTAAAGCACTAAGAAACTGATTGTCGAAATGGGTCATAAATATTGGCAATTTTTCATCCCCTTGCCAAATCGTGGCGTACTCAGCACCCTTGATAAAGGGGGTGTACAGAGGATTCTGTTCATAGCCAAGTTCTGATATGACCGATTTCCGAGCCGGGATTGCCAGTCCTCCCTTCGCCCAAGCTTTCATCCCTTCCTTGCCAGTCAAATAGGAAATCAGTTCCCAGGCAGCCTCTTTATTTTTAGCTTGCTTGTTCATGACATAAGCAACGGTATAAACCATGCTTCCTTTGTGGTTACCGATACTGGGAACTTCCGCAGTGGCAAACTCAATCTTGGGAAATGTCTGTTGTAGGTAAGGAATCGCATAGCTACCTTCAATAACCATTGCTGCCTTCCCTTGGCCAAACATTTCGCTCCCAGAACTAGCTCCAACGTCTGAGGCTAGGGCAGCAGAGTGGTTTTGTCGATACATATCCATCAAAGGCGTTAGACCTGATAGGCTTTGGCGAGTCGCGAAGACAGCCTTGCCCTTCTGGTCAACTAACTCACCACCAAAGGCTTTGATCATGAAGTAGTGACGAGAGAGTTCTGGGGTGATGCCCAACCCATATAGGTCAACCCTGCCATTGTGAGTTCTATCCCTGGTCAATTTATTGGCATAGTCCTCTAACTCTTCCCAGGTTTGGGGAGGGTCGGTTATACTGAGTTGAGCGAAATATTTTTTATTGTAGAAAAGGGCAAGGGTTGTAAAATCCTTAGGCAATCCGTAGGTTTTGCCTAAGGATTGGAAGGCTTCCGAGAGATGGGGAGCAAAGTCATCTAAATCTAGGTCCTCGGTGATGTAATCATCAAGAGGCTCCAAGACTCCATGAGTCATGAGTAAGGGAGCATCTAGGGCGTCTACATAGAAGACATCAGGAGCAGCATCACCAATCAACCGAGTCTTAATGACATCCATATATTGGTCAGTGATGACTTCAAACTTGACTTTTATGCCAGGATGTGATGCTTCAAACTCCCTCAGTACCTGCTCAAGGAGCTGTTTTTCCTCCGGGCTGCTCTGCCAGCCGCTGAGGGTCACAGTGGAAATGTCACTGGCGATACTGCGGCTACAGCCAGTTAGGAACAGAATTAGAGATACTAAAATTAGACATCTCGAAAGGATTTGCTTCATGATGATAAGTAAGGACGGCAAGCACACCTCCCCTGGAAAACTTGTTTCCCGTCTGAGGAGGTGGCTATGCACCTAGAAATAATTAGTCAATACAGATGATATGGTTCTTGAGATAACTCGACATCCAAGATGGCTTTCTACAGCTTATTTCTTAAGGTATCCAAGATGGCTTTCTACAGCTTATTTCTTAAGGTGTCCGATCCTTTTTAGCTACCAAAATCTACCAAGGTAGACTTTAGCCCGCCAAGGCAAGATGCTTTCGCATCCAGGGGGTATCTCCGCGCTTCTCTGACGGAATATCCCGCGAGCGCCATAAAAATGTCAAAAAAGTTCGTTCCACCGGGATTTAAGCGCAACTATTTTTACCTTGGTTTTCGGCTTTAATTTAAGTTACATAATAATCCCTGTCGGTGTTACCCTAATTTAAGTCTAACAAATAATCAGAGTTTTTGGTAGACTCTGGGACATTTTATCTAGCTGTTTACTCACCTTATTTCTTAAGGTGTAAAGCTGTTAGTAGCCATATTTATTCGGGTAAAGCTAGCTGTTAGTAGCCAACTTTAATTATTGCTTATCTTTATTATACCACCACTTATCTTTAGCTTTAATTATGATTAACCATGCTCCCCATCGTGGCTACGCTCTTAACTGACTCAACTACGTAAGCCGGAGATCAAGACTATGAAGGCGATCCCGCCTTTTTTTTTCGGTAGCCAGGTAGTGGGAGCTCTTGCGCAGGATCGGTCAGATGAAAGATTTCAGTGAATATACTTAAGTGTATTTTTGTTGCAATATTTTACTTTTTTTGAGATAGTATTTTTAAGGTACCCTGTTGCCCCACGGATAAAAAAGGCAACAGCTGTACTTAGGTCAGTATTGATATGTAGATATTGATATGTAGATATTGATATGTAGATATCGACTCTGACTACATCGGGATTCCTAAACAAGGGAATAGGGCATTGGCGTGATTTTTCCTCATGATCCATGTCTAGCCCCCTTGCTCCCCCGTTAATTGAATAGCGTAGCCTCCGCTGCTATACCCCGTCATGACCATAGCTCTCCCCGTAGGGCATAGCCCTTAGGAAGTAACCCTTAGGGATTATAGAAAAGTACTACTTTTCGTATTTCTAAGGGGTTGGGTGAAGGCTAGAGAATAAGTGTTATTGAAAAGTAGCCCTTCTCGAAAAGTAAGGGTTACCGGAGTGTATAGCAGATGTCGCAGGAGCTAGACCTTACCGGACTCTACCAGGAGTACGGAAGCCTATGGTAGGTCTTCTGCGAGAGTAAGCAAGTCTTACTTCCCTAGTGATGTAAATGGCATAGACTCCTCTTGTAAAACCCCTTTTAGCCGAAGGAGGTTTTACAAGAGGGTATAGGGGGGATTTAAGAGCAAGCCAAGAGGGTTACGCTATGGGCACGCTACGCCCATCAAGAAGGGGGATGCTATAGGGAGGATATGGCATAGGAGTTTCGACCTGCCTGCCGATCCAGTACAGGTGCTACCTGAACCAATACGATTTACTCGTCTCCATCAAATTCGCCATTTAAGTCCTCTCTATCTAGCTACCTGAACCGCTATGCTCAGACTCATATCCGATGTCGCCCCAGAAGCTCCGTCTTTGCCGCGATTGCCAAAGTTGCTCAAGCCCCTAAACAAGGAAGCACGACCGCCGCTTAGCCCTACTGAAAAAATTCCCAAGGGAGAGATTCGCTCTAGCCTGAGGGCTGCCACCCTTGACGGCGTGTTTTCCACCTTCTTCTCCTGTATCACAGCTGAGGTTTTCCTCACTAACTTCTTGCTGCAACTGGGTGCTAGCAACTTTGAAATCGGTATTCTTTCAGGGATACCTCTACTGGCGAATTTTCTACAGCCTATTGGTGCTTATTTATCTGACCGATCCTACAGTCGCCACTGGTTTATCATCAAAACCTTCATTCCTTCGCGACTACTATGGTTATTTGTCCTAGTAGGCATTGGGATGTTCTGCACTGGTCTGGCTCCAGCTCATCATCTAGTGTTGTGCACACTGGCGATTAACCTGATCACTCACATTTTTGGAGCTTTGGGTAGTCCCTCTTGGTCTAGCTGGATGGCGGTGTTAGTTCCTGTTCGCCTGCGAGGGCGCTATTTTGGACTGCGCAATAGCTTTACTAATTTAACCAACCTACTTTGTGTTCCCCTACTGGGATACATTGTTTCTAGCTGGGACGGTGGGCAAGTTCAAGGCTATGGCGTAATCTTGATTTTGGCTATCGTAGCTGGAATACTCAGTCTACTCTTTCAGTTCTTCATGGTAGATATCACTCCTCAGATACCCTCAAAGAAGACTGCCAAGACTGATGAGACTACTGATGAGACTACTGATGAAACCTTAGAGTCTGAGGAGCCGACGCCCTCTGATTATGCTGCCCTATTGAAAGACTCAAACTTCCTAATCTTTGTACTCTACTTTGGATTGTGGATGTTTGCCTTCACCCTCAGCAATCCGTTTTTCAATGTTTATCTGCTCGACAATTTGGGCTTAGATGTGGGTTGGGTAACTCTCTATACTAGTCTGATGGCTGGGGCAAGTTTATTGACGCTGATCTACTGGGGTAAGTTGTCTGACCTGATCGGAAATCGTCCAGTACTAGTGATGGTTGGGATTCTCCTATCCGTGATTCCCTTACTTTGGCTTGGGATCGGCAGTCCAACAACTCTCGCTCTTTGGGTTTGGCTACCCCTTTTATTCTTCGGGACAGGTTCAGCTGCAGCAGCCATTGACCTGTGTGCCAATAACATCCAAATCGAGATATCACCAGCTCATAAACCCTCCACCTATTTTGCAGCAGCTGCAGCATCAGCCGGATTAGGGGGTGCTATAGGTAGTATGTTTGGTGGCTTTTTAGCCGAGTTGCCTCACTTCGGTGGTTTGCCAACATTATTTGCCCTATCAGCAGTGGTGCGATTGGCTACCCTTTTACCTTTGGCATTTGTCCGGGAGCCACGGGGTCGGAACCTCAAACAACTGCTGCTTCGCAAGGGTGCTTGATAATCAATAGTTTAGTCAAGAGTTATGAGTTTAGGGTGCGTTAATAACACACCCTAAAATTATCCTTAAGACCTAAAATTATTGCGTAAGTCCTGAAGTAATGACTCTTGAGAAAAGCTAAGGTGGATCAGGTTAATTTCATTTGAGGTTGAAGAAATTTGCTAACGCCTCAACCATCATTGGTGGCCAACGGCGGACATGCTCTACCCAGTCCAAGTCTTGGTAGCGCTTGTCGAGACCAACGGCTGCCACCCAATTACTCTCAGCTTCCCCCCGTTTTCCGTCAGCCCACAACACAGCTGTTAAAGCAGCTCGCAGATCGGCAAATTGGGGGTATTTTCTGATAGTATTGCGCATAATGCCCATGGCTTCTTTGGTTTCACCAATTTGATAGAGAGCCAGAGCATAGTTAGCATAGGCAAAGGCAAAATTGGGCGCTAGCTCGATGGATTTTTGGTAATTTGCGATCGCTTCTGTCCATTGGCCTAGTCCTGCCTTCCCATTCCCCAAGTTGTTGTAAGCCATGGCATCATTGGGATCAAGTTTTAGCAATCGCTCATAGTCAGCAATGGCATCTTGCCATCGCCCTTGTGCTTCATAGGCGGCACCGCGATTTAGATAAGGGTCAGTGGCTTCTGGTGCTAACTCAATGGCGTGAGTAAAGTCTGCGATCGCATCCTCTAATTTATATTGGCTGACTCTAAGGTTACCCCGATTACTCCAACCGACGGGATTATCTGGTAACAGCTCAATTAGCTGAGTCCAGTAATTTTCAGCAGTTGGGAATTTCCCCTGATTCGTAGCAGCAAATGCCTTTTTCCTTAACTGGTTAATTTGTTTTATCTGAGCCTTAGTCAATTCTGGGAATTGGGTTTGCGCCATTGCTGGGGGTGTGATTATCGTAGCAGCCGATAAAACGACAAGCAGTAAAATCAGTAAAATCCTAATCAAGCGTTTCATATATTATTTCAAGTGAGACCGCAATCTTGATATTCCTTACTACTGACCATTAACTACTAATTACTAACTACTAACTACTACTCATAACCCAAATGTTTCCGAGATGCTGAGGTGGCGACGCGACCCCGAGGTGTGCGGTGCAGGAAACCAATTTGTAACAGATAGGGTTCATAAACTTCTTCAATGGTTTGAGCATCTTCTCCAGTAGAGGCTGCCACTGCTTCTAAACCAACTGGTCCGCCATTAAATTGTTCAATCATTACCTTGAGTACCAGTCGGTCTGTCCAATCTAACCCCATCGGGTCTACATTAAAGATTTCCATGGCTTGAGCTGCTACATCCTGGTTAATTTGCTCAATGCCTTTGACTTGAGCATAGTCTCGCACTCGCCTCAGAAGTCGGTTAGCAATTCGAGGTGTGCCACGAGACCGACGGGCAATTTCTTCAGCACCGTCTTCCGTTACTGCTGCCTTTAGCAGTTGGGCTGTCCTTGTTACAATTAAACTCAATTCATCGATCTCATAGAAGCGTAAGCGTTGGATCATACCAAAGCGATCGCGTAGGGGTGAGGTTAAGGAACCTACTCGTGTGGTTGCCCCCACTAAGGTAAACTGCGGCAGAGGAATACTGCGGGTCTTGGCACTCTGACCCTTACCAATAGTGATATCCAATCGATAGTCTTCCATGGCTGGATATAGCAATTCCTCTGTCATGCGTGACAAACGATGGATTTCGTCTATAAATAAGATATCCCCAGGTTTGAGATTAACCAGAAGCCCCACAATATCTCGTGGACGCTCTAAGGCAGGTGCAGCAGTAATTTTACAATTCACCTCCATCTCAGTTGCCAAAATTAGGGACATGGTTGTCTTCCCTAATCCTGGTGGTCCATACAACAGCAGGTGATCCATGGCCTCATTTCTGGCTTTGGCGGCTTGAATGCCAATTTCCAAAACTCCTTTGAGTTCTTTTTGTCCGATGTAGTCGGCTAAGCGCTGTGGTCTAATACTCTCTTCCTGATGACCAATTTCCTCAGCGGTAGCCGTTGCTAGTAGTAGGTCACCATCGCTTTGCCTCTGACGGGGTAACCCGCGACCTTTTCGTTTCTTGCTAGATTTGGGTTCTCTATCTGGGTTTTGGTACTTTTGTCTAAAAGACGTTATGGCCATGGGTCATACTTCATCCTTCATACTTCATACTTAGTTTACTTATGCTGGCTAAGAGAATCTTACCGTGCCTGGATGTAAAAGCTGGGCGAGTTGTTAAAGGGGTCAACTTTGTTAATCTTAAGGACGCTGGTGATCCAGTGGAATTAGCACAAGTTTACAATGATGCTGGTGCAGATGAGCTGGTGTTTTTGGATATAACTGCTACCCATGAAGACCGAGACATTATTATTGATGTAGTCTACCGTACAGCCGAACAAGTGTTTATTCCCTTGACCGTGGGGGGTGGCATCCAGTCTTTGGAAAATATTAAATTATTATTAAGAGCAGGAGCCGATAAAGTTAGTATAAATTCGGCTGCTGTACGCAATCCAGACTTTATTAATCAAGCCAGCGATCGCTTTGGTAATCAGTGCATTGTAGTTGCTATTGATGCTCGTCGTCGGGAAGATCCCGATAATCCTGGTTGGAATGTTTATGTGCGAGGAGGACGTGAGAACACTGGTATTGATGCGATCGCATGGGCAAAAGAGGTGGCACAACGGGGAGCTGGGGAACTTCTGGTTACTAGTATGGATGCGGATGGAACCCAGGCTGGGTATGACTTAGAGCTAACGCGCACTATGGCTGAACAGGTGGAAATTCCAGTGATTGCCTCCGGTGGTGCTGGCAACTGCGATCATATTTATCAGGCCCTGACTGAGGGCAAAGCCGAAGCCGCGTTACTAGCTTCCCTGTTGCATTACGGGCAACTGAGTGTATCTGAAATTAAAACCTATTTGAACCAACACCAAATTCCGGTGCGATTGCCATAGTAAACTAATGGATTATTCTTCCGAAAGATTTAAGTTTTGTTGTGTAGTATTAAGTAGTTTAATGGTTTGCAGTGATTTTTATAGCTGCTAAACTAAATATGGATCCAATATTAATTTTTGTAAAAAATGCTGGTGATAATTCTAATATTTGATGTCGCCTTGGTGGCTTGGTCACTGCACCTGATGCAGGAAGCCTTTGATACCCAAGAGTTCTCTCTGATGCTGGCTGGTACCTTAGTAGCCATGTCAGCGGCAGCTATGTTAGTGGTTTATTTTCTGATGAACAGCTGCATGGGGTATATTACCCAAATGGCTCAGTCTCCCAGCGTATTCTACTGATCGAGATAATTTCATTCTGAAACTACTTGACTTAGCTGAGCTATCAAGGTATACTAGGTAATGGAGTATAAAATTACGGGGTTATAGCTCAGTTGGTAGAGCACCTCAATGGCATTGAGGGGGTCAGCGGTTCGAATCCGCTTAGCTCCATATTGATTAAATATTGATTAAAGGCTGAAGTCTTTTAGCCTGAGGGGTTGCTGTAGGGTAGCTTGGCTATCAGTCTTCAGTAATAAGGTTAGAATTTTTTGACGGTTGACGGTTGACGGTTGACGGTTGGCGGGAAACTCTTAAAACAAGTTTTGGGAGTGCCGAGGGGGGAAAATCCGTGAGACTTGATGGTGAGATGTTGAGATTAAAACCTCTTTATCGAAGACGAATTCGCCGTAATCGGCGAGGTTATCTAGACCAATCAAATTTAGGATGATCTCAGCCACTAGCCAGGTGCTGACTTTCAGAAATACATTGTTCCACTGATGATTCATTGCTCTGAGGTTTAAACATTTGGTAGGTAGAGGTTTTGTCTGGCTTCTGTTTGTTCAGATGTACCTAAATCTCTACTTCAATTCCAGAGCGACGAATCCGCAAAAAAGTCAAAAATTTTTATTTAATAAAATTTCCGATATTGATTGGTGTTGAGGGTTCACGGTTTAGGGTTGACAGTTGAGATCACTTTAGCTTCCGGCAAAATTCATCCCACACTCACGTTTCACGCTTGTTGTGGGATGAATTTTGCACAGGGTCTTTAACAAAAGACCTAAGGCGCACGTTCCAATGGGCAGGTAAACTGCTCTTGGATCGCGCCTTTTGATGTGTTATAGTATGTATACTAACAAGCAAAGCCGTTCGCGTAGCGTGGCCTACGGCCTTAAATGCTGGTTTGTTGGTAAAAGATTATTCAAAAAAAAGTCAAACAAAAACAGAGCGGCAGGGCAGTCCGTTCTTAAAGCCCAGCGCCTCCTAAGCAATAGCTGGATTGGCTGGGAAGCCTAAACTGATTCAATAGAATCAGTTTAGGAGCTGTCACGTTAATCACTTTGTTTATAAGCGATCGCTTTTGAGGATTTGAACCCAATTTGGGATTATAGCGCTGCATCGCTTTTATGATAGCGATGCAGCTCAGTCTTAGGGAGGCAGTGCGGTCTTGGGGAGGCAGTGCCGCCAAAGGGGGTTCCCCCATGAGCAACTGCCGTTGTTTCCACGGGGCTGGAGAGCGATGCAGCGCGGTCATGGGGGAAAGCTCCATGACCGCGCTGCATCAAGACAGGTGCGGAAGCAAGTTCCGCACACAGACCCATGCGCCATGAGCGACTGCATCAAGACACTGTTTCCGTCAATTCTTCTCAGTTCCCTGTGCCCCATTCCCTGTTCCCGACTTCTGCAAAAAGTCTAGTCAACCTTCACGCTCCTTTAAGGATTTGGATGGGATCCCCTTGGTGCAAGACTTTACCAGCTTCAGAAGCAGGCACGTTTGTATTCACACTTAATTTGTAGAAATGATTGAAACGAGCGCTGGTTGTCCAGGATGGTAGGGTTTCCTTGCGCCTCGCCATGAAAGTCTTTTGGAAATTATCAGTAGCCTCTCCTGTCTGAGAGTCTCGTGCTAAAACAATACAACGTTGACAGGGATTAATTCCTTCTATCAAAGCTTCCCCTACTTGAAACTGAATAGATTGCCCTGATTCGGTAAACAATTGGTCTTCCCAGAAAGCAGGAACTCCTCCAATTTCTAGATTGGCTCGAACCCGACGTCGTATGTCTTCAACAGTTATTTCAGGGAACCAAGAAGCAATGGTTTCAATGGTAGCGCTACTAATAATAGTAGGACCAAGAGCATTGGTATCGTCTGGAAAACCAGTGCTGGTGTTCTGCACTACTTTAACTGGAAAATCGAAGTAATCCTTTAACCAAGCTTCCAGAGCAGTTCGCCCGTGATCAATATGAAAGGTAATGTTTTGGTTTGTGCCCTGAATCTGTAGGGATAGCAATTGGGATTGGATATGGAAGACCGACCGCAGCAAGTGAACTTTGGCATGGCGCTTACCATTGACAAATTTACCTTGCTGATCTAATAGGGCAAATTCCCGGTCATGCTTTAGGGCACCACTTTTGAGGAGAGTTGCGGTTTGGAGTTCAATCCGATCAAGGGATTTAATCGGGTAGATATAGATAGCTTTAAGGTAAGGTAAGCTGTTCAGCATTTAGATTGAGATACCTAAATTCCTCAAAGGGAACAGGGAACAGGGAACAGGGAACAGGTAATAACCAATTTTAATGCACATCAGTTTAGTGTCATTAGTCAGTCTACCACTTTTTTAAAGTAATGCGATAGTTCTAATCTATTAGAAATAAGAGATAAAGAATGATATACCAAGAATAATCAAGACTCCATCAGCTTTATCCTAGTTGTCACTATTTCGATCAAGTAAAGCATTTTTTTATAAACTTGGTAGGTGTCACAGGGCAAATTCATCTTATCAGAGTTAATAAATTAATTAATTTCTAATAATACCGGGCAGATCAAGGAAAGCGATCGCTAATCCGAGCAAGCGATCGCTAATGTTGGTTTTGTTACTTACCTTAAACAAACGTAATAAACTTTCAGTTTTAGTAGAAGAAAGTAGTTAAGCGATCGCTAAGTTATAATAGCAGCTAATTTATGCTATTAAGCCAAATATAGAGGGTTTGCCCCGAGTGGGCGCATCTCATCTTTGTAAAAACATCATTGATCCAGTCTACTTTCTCTAGTATTAATTGAAATAAAGGAGAATTATTCAGGCGATCGCTACCCTATCCTAATTCCCCCCTAAGGTCTACTATGGTAAAGTGTTGCAACGATCCTAAGCAATTACTCTACCTCCTGCCACCCTTCAATAGTTGCCATCAGAATATTCACTAGCGGATGGTCAATCGATTCCTTGAATGCCTCTACTCGTCCAGATTTCAGGGAATTGATTACCTTAACTTTTAGTGTTGGGTTATTCTCAATTTTGTCAACAACTTCACCTACAACTATCATCTTCTCTTTGTTTGTTGTAGTGGGATTAGTCTGGGAGACTTGGTCTAGAAGTTGTTGGATTTCTTCTGCTGCTTCAACTAGGGTTTGCTTATGCTCGTTGGCTATTGATAGATCAGCAGTTACAGAATTTCCAGCTATGCCTCCTGTATTGTTAGCGTAATAAACGCTTTGACTAATATTGAAATTGGATGTATTGCTATCTCCAGGCATAATAAAATCTTCTCCTTAATCAATGAGACACTTACTTTTTAGAGTAAAGCACACCAATCGTGTTTCTAGACACAAACTGATTGGGTTTTTCGTTTTCGTCTAGGGACACCCAGATCGATGCAGTCAGGTTAGCAGCTATGTTGTCTTTATATTTTTGATAATGTTGCTCCTTAAGGCTAAAAGAAGCAATGTACTTCAAGTCAGGTTTTTGTGTATTCTGTGTCCATCCATAAATCCTCAACTCGTAGTTGCCAACTTGTAAATCAAATTCTTTTCCTCCTAATTCAGGACTCCAATCGAACCGAACAATTTTATTGACTGAAGAACGTGCTTGTACTGGAATCGGTTGAGCTAGATTTTCATCTTGAAAATTTCCTCCACTCTCGATTTTAACAAAAGTAGTCCATGCCATGTCATAAAAATTGTCATTATCTTTTCTTCCAACAACTAAACGAATTCGTTTAATGGTTCCTCCTTGAGGACTCCAATTGTAGAAAGTTATGGGAAGATTGAAGCCTAATCCGACAATCTTTTGATCACCAGTTGGGTCAGTAAGGTATGTAGGAAAAAATATAATATTTCTTCCCAAAGACAGCTTAAGATTAGCTTTTCTAAAATTTGATGTATAAGCTACAGCTATAGATACAAGTAAACTAAATAAAGCAATGAGGATGGTAATAGGATCCTCTGACTGCACGTTTGTTCTGGTGCTTTTATTTATTTGCGGTGCAGGTGACGACGAAGGTTGTTGAGCTATTAGCTCAGTAATTTCATAGTTGTTATGAGTCCGAAACTGCATAATTATTAGTGTCTATTGCCAAGAATAATATATAACTCACGTGGCATGATAATATTATATCATGTCTGGTTGAAGAATTATTATATACCTTGCCTACTAATTGGTACTATGTAATTATTAATTTGTAGTTTAAGATTAGGGATTATTTCGTAAGGGATTAACCGAACTTGATATTACTCCAATATAGAACCAGCTGCAGGCTACTATTCAATCAAGACTTGCTTTACCCAACTTGCATCTGCGGTCGATAAAGGTGGTGGAGGGTCTTGACTATAATCAATCGCTAAATCATAACTCCCTTGGTCGTAAAGCTGATGTAATAATTGTTGTAAATTAACCGTAGGTTCTGTATCCTCTGGTTGGAGAGGTAAAGGAAAGGAAGGGATTGCTTGGGGGAGATTGAAAGCATATAAATCGGCTTGGGGACGTTCTTGAGAACGGCTGATTACGATGCGATAGTGGCTTTGGAAGGCTTGATTATTCATAGCCATTGGTTTTCCTTGACGCAGTAAATCAATTTCCACTAAATGGGTTAAGCTATCTAATATTTTTTGCCGTTTGGTTTCATAATTGCTGCGCCCTTCTGATCGCGTAGCGTGGCCTACGGCCTTAGACCGTTTGTTTTTGGGAGAAAGAATTTCGATGACAGTAATTACTTTGCCAGTTTCTAGCTTTCGCACTTCTAAATACCACTTCTTGATGCAGTCGCTCATGGGGGGAACCCCCAAGACCGCGCTGCATCGCTCTTTAACCATTTCAGTCATCGGTAGAGCAATCTTCATTGCTTTAACGCTAGGAGCAGCAACGGTAACCAGGGGTGACGGATCTTGGTGGTTGCTTTGAGAACTTTGAACCACTACATGATCTTTTCGGGCGGGCAAGATGCCCACTCTACCTAGCATCGAATCATCACCAGTAGCGTTGTAGACTCTTTCCTCAATTGCTACCCGATACTTAGGACGTAGCTGGGGGTTAAGGCTTTGGGCAATCAGGACAATGAGCCATTTGTGAACTTGTGACCAATATTCAGGTTTCTCCAGGTAGGGATTCATCCCAGGAAAAGGTGAAGGCATCTTTTGTGATGAAGCTGTGAAGTGGTATAGTACCTAAGTTACCGAAAAATTTTGGCTCTTCGGTAGCTGCAACCTAGCTAGTATTTTTCGCAAACTCTGGAAAATAACCGGGATTTGACTATGTGTTATCATAGAAAAATAAATTTAATGGTATAATGGGCAGTTAATAAAGATAAAGTTAATCTTAAGACAGCTATGGTCTGGGCTGACCCCCTAACCTGCTGTAGCCTTCGATTTAAGCAACGTTTAACAAAAAGTCTCTCAAACTCCTACTCTGTATAGCTTTGAGATTTTAAGAATTCAGTTTTACTAACTAGCATCTCAATGCCTAAAAGTATTGGTAAGTAATACTCTTAGGCATTTTTTTTTGGCAAATTAGCATCCGTTTATGGGAAACAAGCATTATGAATCAAGTTGACCTAGCGTTTACTCCAGCTCTAGACCAAGCCCAACTGATCCGCAAGGGTGAGATATCACCGCTGGAATTAGTCCAACTCTACCTTGAACGGATCGAAGGATTAAATCCCCAACTAGGCAGTTACTTCACTGTGGCGTCTGAAATGGCACTTGCGGATGGGAAAGCTAAAACCGAACAACTTGCCCAAACTACCGATACCTCTAAACTCCCTCCATTTTTTGGTGTTCCGATTGCGATTAAAGACCTCAGGGCTGTAGAAGGACTCCCTTGTAGCTTTGGTGTTGCTGCCCTCAAAGACAATATTGCTGAGTATGATGATGGGGTAATCACCCGCATCAAGCAAGCTGGATTCATTATTTTAGGTAAAACTGCTACCTCTGAACTGGGTTCGTTACCCTATACCGAACCCCCAGGATTTCCAGCGGCTCGCAATCCCTGGAATCTGGACTACACACCAGGGGGATCCAGTGGCGGTTCAGCTGCAGCAGTAGCAGCTGGCTTATCTCCCATTGCCCAAGGTTCCGATGGTGGCGGTTCCCTGCGCGGTCCAGCCTTTTGCTGTGGTTTGGTGGCGATTAAACCGACACGAGGTCGTATTTCTTGCGCTCCAGTAGGGGACTTTCAAAGTGGTATTGCTAGTATTGGTCCGATGGCACGGACGGTTGCTGATGCAGCCGCCTTACTGGATGTGATGTCTGGCTATATTACTGGAGACCCTTACTGGTTACCTGACCCAGAGATATCGTTTCTAGAGGCTACCCATCAACAACTGGATAATTTGCGGATTAGTTTTGCCACATCGATTAAACCGATGGGAGCAGCGTCAGCTGTATGTGAAAAGATTGTGGTGGAAACCATGCAGCGACTGGAAGGGATGGGACATTTGGTTGAACCGGGTTGTCCAGATTTCAGTGACATAGTCGAACCGTTTAAGACAGTATGGCAAGCTGGGGTAACCTCAGCAGGAATTCCCTTAGAAGCCTTAAGTCCCATGAATCGCTGGATTGCTGAACAATCCGGTTCTGCTGGGGAATATTTACAAGCGGTGACTAAGCTACAAATTATAGCGCGTCAAATTGTGGGATTCTTTAACAACTATGATGTGCTAGTGTTACCTACTTATTTACATCCACCGATTCGGGTCGGAGAGTGGGACGATTTGAGTTATGAAGAAACCTTGGAGAATATTATTAATTGGATTGGACCGTGTCCACCATTTAATGCTACTGGACTTCCTGCGATCGCAATTCCTGCTGGTTTTGATGAGAAGGGCTTACCTCTCGGAATTCAGTTAGTGGGACCTCCAGCATCAGAAGCAACACTATTGGCATTAGCGGCTCAGTTGGAAGCTGCAAACCCTTGGAGTGATTATCGTCCCACTATCGCAACGGAAGTATAGTTTAGGACATAATATTTGGCTTTAAAGGGAACAGGGAATAGGGAACAGGGAACAGAAATATGTATTAACCTTGACTTCGACTGCTATAAAATCTAAAATTTACAGGACTTACGCCACATATGAGTTATTTCCCCATCCAACAAGTTATAGTTATGGCGTAAGTCCTGATTATATTTATAGCGTTTCTCGCAGTTATGAGGTACGCTCGTCAACCTCAAAGTCCCCCTTAATAAGGGGGATTTAGGGGGATAATAGGTACCTTATGGGATATAGAATTGCTATAAGTGCTGATTTAAAAGGTTAATCGTAAACCGTCAACAGTCAACAATGCTTAAGCTTTTTTCAACCAGCTGAACATAGCCCGTAAGTCTTTACCAACTTCCTCGACGGGATGTTCTTTATTCTGACGGCGCATAGCAGTGAAGACGGGTTTACCTCCCTGATTTTCCAAGACAAATTCACGGGCGAATTGACCTGATTGAATTTCTTTGAGAATTTTACGCATCTCGGCGCGAGTTTCATCAGTAACAATCCTTGGCCCACGGGTATAGTCACCATATTCAGCAGTGTTGGAGATGCTATCGCGCATGTTAGCTAAACCACCTTCTACGACTAGGTCAACAATCAGTTTCACTTCATGAAGGCATTCAAAATAGGCCAATTCTGGTTGATAACCAGCAGCGACTAGGGTCTCAAATCCGGATTTAATCAATTCACTCAAGCCGCCACACAATACGACTTGCTCACCAAATAGGTCAGTTTCTGTTTCTTCCCGGAAGGTAGTTTCAAGAACCCCGGCACGGGTACCACCAATTCCTTTGGCGTAAGCCATGGCGCGATCGCGTGCTTGGCCTGTGGCATCCTGGTAAACAGCAAATAGACAAGGTACCCCTTCTCCCTGTTCATAGGTGCGCCGCACCAAATGTCCTGGACCTTTGGGAGCAACCATGATCACATCTATGAATTCTGGGGGAACAATTTGACCAAAATGAATATTGAAGCCGTGGGCAAAGGCAATAACATTACCCTCGGTCAGATTTGGCTCAATTTCTGCCTGATAAATGGTTTTTTGCACTTCATCCGGCAGCAAGATCATCACCAAGTCAGCTGCTTTAGCAGCATCAGCCACTGTGTGGACGGTTAAGCCTGCTTCTTCAGCTTTGCCCTTAGACTTACTACCTGGATACAGTCCCACGATCACATTCATGCCACTCTCTTTAAGATTAAGGGCGTGGGCGTGACCTTGAGAACCATAGCCGATGATAGCAATAGTTTTATCCGCCAGTAGGTCTAGGTTAGCGTCGGTATCGTAATACATCTGAGCCATTGTAATTTCTGTTCCTTTTTTGCTGGTCATTGTCTTGATGCAGTCGCTCATGGGGGAAACTCCCAAGACCGCTTAGGTGCGCTTTCCGTTGGCGAATTAAATTCGCCACGGGTCGCACCTCTGCATCGCTGCAAACTTACCATGATACCGCAAAACCGATCTCAATCCTGGCAGGTGATATACCTTTTTATCGATCAATCCATCACCACATTACCCCATGTGTGAATACAGGTCTTGGATGGTAATTATAAGTATTCCTAATTATAAATCTCTAAGGATTTTGCCAAAGTTATCTGAGGGAGATAGGATCTGTAAAAATCATGTTAAACCTAGACCTTAGAGTATTTTCATGGAGGTTTTACAGCTAAATCTGTGGTGTAGATACTTGCAGTAAAAATATAAGTAAAACTTATCAAATTGGGGATTCAGCCTTTCATTCTTAATCGGTCTTAATCTGCTGAGTGTTTTCCCGTAGTATCAGAGATGGAGTAAAAATAAGCATGCCAAGCTCCTTGAACTAAAGGATAGGCTTTTGCCGTATACTCACAAAGTCTCTACTATTGTTTTACGAGAGGATTACTAGAACATGGCAACTTACAAAGTCACCTTGAAAACGCCAGAAGGGGATCAAACCATTGACGCTCCTGATGACGAATACATTCTCGACACTGCCGAGGAGCTAGGTGTAGAACTGCCTTATTCCTGCCGTGCAGGTGCCTGCTCTACCTGTGCTGGCAAACTAGAGAGTGGTACTATTGACCAGTCAGACCAATCCTTCCTCGATGATGACCAAATCGAGAAGGGCTACATTCTGACCTGTGTCGCCTACCCCCAATCTGATTGCGTGATCACCACTCATCAAGAGGAAGCTCTGTACTAAATACTAATATAAGTACTAGTAACAAAGAGGATTACTAAAACATGGCAACTTACAAAGTCACCTTGAAAAGTGAAGCGGAAGGTATAAATACAACCATTGACGTTCCCGATGACGAAATCATTCTCGACGTTGCCGAGGAGCAAGGTTTAGATCTGCCTTATTCCTGCCGTGCGGGTGCCTGCTCTACCTGTGCTGGCAAAGTAGTCAGTGGTACTGTTGACCAGGACGACCAATCTTTCCTGGATGATGACCAAATAGAAGCTGGCTTCGTTCTAACCTGTGTCGCAAAGCCCACCTCTGATTGCGTGATCGAAACTCATCAAGAGGAAGCTCTGTACTAAGTACTAGTATATGTACTAATAACAGAGGGGAAGTAAGAGAGCTTAGAATTTGGATGTTTTATCCTTGAAGCTCTTTACTTCCCCTTTGCCGCAGATCGGGTGATGATATCCTTAGCTAATGGGGTGATGGCGAAATCACGCTCAATCCAAGCTAAATCAAGGAGGAGAAGGAGGTAATTTTCCTGAAATTATCTAAAGGGAGAGTTTGAGAGGGAAAAGAATACCCCATCCTTTTTTAAGGTGGGGATGAATTTTCCCTCTCAAATAGTGTTAAAATGAAAGGAAACGGTCTCAAAAAAACTGGGTATTGACCCTACTCAGCTACCCCCGGTGCGGGGGAAAGTTACGCCCATGGAGAGAACAATCTATTTGGTTGTGCCTGGGAATCCCCATCGAAGACGGTTGGGGAAGTTCAATCCATATATTCCCCTTCTCCCCCCTTTTACCCTTGATTAGACTAGGGCTTAACTAGTGCGCTGGCATTTTGCCAGAAGATAATAGAATTGTTCAAAGGCTGAATTTGAGTACCAGGATAATAGAAGCTGAGAATTTTTTCTGCGGACCAACCGAGTTTAGCTAAATTTTGGGAACCGTGTTGGCTAAAGCCAACCCCATGTCCAAAGCCGCCACCCACGAACACGTAGCCTTTGAGGGTTTGATTACCTTTGTCATAAATCGGGTCTACGTAGAAGAGGGTGCTGCGGGGAGGACCAAAGGCGCTGCGGGCTTCATTTTTACTCAGCTCCAGGATACCCCGATCCGTTGTTACCGCCATTTTCAGCACTCGTCCTGCTGGTGAACGCTCTACCACTTCCATATGCTCAATGGTCGTGAAGTTGGCAAGGGGGTGTTTGGTTTTTTTGAGATAGCGTTGTAAATGGCTGGTGACTTGTTTCAAGCTATTGTTGTACTTCCAGCGGAATAAGTAACTATTGTCAGTCTCATTAAATCCTTGCTTCAAGTTCATGAACTCACGGAAATTTTGTTCGTCTGCTAAGGATTTTTGTGACAAATTCCAGAGGGAGTATGGGGAGTCTACCACTGCTCTTAAGTAGGGACGTTCTGACCCATTCCAAACATCACTGAAGGGCGCACTGACTCCACCAGTTGCTGCTGAATACAGAGCATCTACTAACTCATTGTTGTAGGTCAGCACTAGACCTTTAGTAGCTGCGATCGCACGGTCAGCCACTGGATTGGTTTGATTTATTCCGAAATAAACCTGGCAGTGAGTATCGGCACAGAGTTCGTAACCGTCAACATTAAATCGGCGTCGGTTCCGCAAGGCGTAGGTGCGAGCAATAATGCTCTGAGCAGCTACGGTTGAATAGCGTGCTCCAGCTCCAATTTCATGAGGTACCACACCCCGCAAGTAGCTTTCTAGAGGTACCTGATTTACTAAGGTATAGTCACCATAGGCATTGGGCTGGATCCGTAGACTACCAGGATAAAGTCTTGTCCTACGGTTATTTTCTCCTTTGCTAACCCAGATCAGATTTTTGCCAGCAGTAATATCAATTTCCCGTCGATGGTAGCGATAGTTACCAATCACAAAGGAAGCATGGGGCACCTCGGTGACAACATTAGTATCAATATAGGCAGTAGTATCACCTTTGGCTTTGATACTTGCTAGCAGTAGACGTCGCAATAAAGGGGTTTGATAAACACTCCGTTTTGCCCACACCTGCCAGCGGTCAGGCTTGGCAACTTCCACCTCAATCCCCTTTTCCCGCCATTTATTGGCACTATCTTCTGCAGTTTCAAAGGTTCCATGGTTACTCAATACCACGTACTCTTCGATCTGGGGCTGCTGTAACGGTTTATTGACTATTTCCAGCTTGAGGCTGCTAAGCTGCTTGGTTTTCGGTTGCATATCACCGCCTAAAAATTTGACGGTTAGCTGATCGTCCGGGGCAGCTTTCAGAGTGAGCTTGTCCGTTGGTTCATCTCCAAAGCGCTGCACTACTCCCACTTTTAGTGGGATATCTGAGGCTTTGGCGGCTAACCCTGATAGGATTGGTAGTCCCCACAACGATAGTGTCATCAATGGTATGAGGAAATGGGGATTGGAAGCTGGGGAATTGAGAGAGATCGGTTTTTTCGTGAACCCCACTATCCAATTGCGAAACCGACCTGTCTTACCCGATGCCGTATTTTGATGCGAATTCAAGTCAAACGCTTTTATTGTCATTAGCTTAGTTTTTAAAGTACCCAATCCATAATTCCCATTCCCCGATTCTAGATCCCGAAAAGTACGATCCTCCACAGGTATTGTTACCCTGACCAGGTCTTTTCATGGTCTTTGCTTTGGCATTGGAGGGTCTTTGCTTTGGCATAGGGATGATTTATTGGAATTTAAAGCATCAGGAGGAGGAGGAATATTGGAAAGATCGGGGGCGAGATAGTATAGTGCTACGCCGAAGGCAACAGGCCACAGGCCACAGGCCACAGGCAAAAGTTTACTCAAACAGCTTAGGTGCGCTTTCCGCTCTTTGTGCGCTTGACCCATTAAGAATTAAATTCGCGCTTAGGTGGGCTTTCCAATGGGCGAGTAAATCGCCCTTGGGTCGCACCTCAAGGTGGGCTTTCCAATGGGTGAGTAAATCGCCCTTGGGTCGCGCCTATCGGCAAAGCCGACGCGGGGCGCGTTCGGGTCGCACCTTTTTCAGCTTTTATCAATGTCAAACACCTTAATGCGTAGTTCCTTATATTATGAATTCAAATCTGTCAAGACTAATCAGCAATGACCAGCAATTCTCAGTATGAAATATTAACTAGTTTTGGGAGGGAGTTATAACTCCAATCCCTGGAGGATGAAAGTGAGCAGATCTTCCCAGCTATCGAAATACATGTAACGGGTCAAGGCTCGCAAATCCTCAAAAAAGGTTTTCCGAGTTGGTATAGCAGAAGTCAGAAGTCAGAAGTCAGAAGTCAGAAGTCAAACTCTTGCGCTTCTTGATGCAATAGCGAGTGGGGGAAACCCCCAAGACCGCTTAGGTGCGCTTTCCGCATTAAGAATTAAATTCGCCACGGGTCGCACCTCTGCATCGCTTACAAAGGGTGTGAGACTAATGTCGATGTCCTAACTGCCCTGGCGACTGCTATATACCAGTCGAAGCAAAGCTTAGGACATATTTCTTTTCCCTGCTCCCAGCTGTTGAAGCTGGTAGAGTCGATGCACTGTATTACCCGGGGCACCTCTCCTGTCATACCATACGTGAAAGTGGCGGGTAACAGAGCATACGTCACCGTATCTCCCTCCCCTAAGAACCGGACTTGACACTCCTCGCATCATCCGGCTCAAGCCTTTGCTTTCACAAAACATCTACCACTGTGTATTGTCTTATGGCAAATTTTGTGTAGGTGTTGAACACCTATTTCCTAAAATGAGAATTGCTGATTTCCAGCAAACTCCCTTGACAACTGGTATACAGCCTTAACTTGTCACCGATGACTATGAATTGAATTATGGACTCCTGTATAATTAGGTCTGTTGCTCCTAGGACACACTTTGTATTGTATTATTCCGATGCAGCTCAAAGTAAAGTAACTGCACAGGATAAAAAATACTGAAGCTTCATCTGGCACGCATCTTATTATAATATATGAACTCTACTAGTGAGGAATCCATAAATGAGTAGCTCTAACCCTTTTAAGGTTGCTCCAATTAAAGAAATTGTTTCTTATGAAGACTTTGAAAAAATTGATATACGTGTTGGCACAATCGAGCTAGTAGAAGATTTGCCAAAGTCAGATAAGTTGATCAGATTAACGGTTGACTTTGGTGATTTCAAACGCAAGATCCTAGTAGGTATGAAAAAAGAGAGAGAAAACCCTAAAGCAGAGATTGAGGGTAAGCAGGCTTTATTTATAGTTAATTTGAAGCCTAGGAAGATGATGGGAGAACAATCAGAGGGCATGCTTTTTGATATTGGCTATGCAGATGGTATAACCCCAGTTTTAGCTATGCCTGAAAAGATCATTCCGAATGGTACTCGTGCAGGATAAAGCAAGGGCATCTATCTAGTGTGGGGGGATATACGAACGCTACCCCACTATGCCCAAACGAATCAGCGTTGCTTAATAATGAAATGATTTTAAGAGTGAGGTGGAATGGGCATTTTGCTGTGGAATGGGCATTTTGCCGGTTATCAATATTCCCATTCCACAGCAGGATGCCCACTCTACTCCTATTGAACGTCAGTAAGGGATCATAAAAAAGCTGAAGTCCTTGCCTAATGAAGCTTGAACCCGATTAACTTCCCCCACGAATAGGAAAAGGAGGGGGGATACTCTTAAACCGTAATTAATCGGGATAATCCCGGATAAGACGGTCAAGGTGCATTTTATTGTGGTCTAAGTGAGGGGTGGTCATCGGCAATTGGAGTTAAGCCTGCCACCCATCTATTTAGA
>NZ_JAAHFZ010000089.1:0-17141 GCF_010672795.1 Moorena sp. SIO1G6 | reverse complement strand
GATAACAATCCGATTTAATGAGGTACCAATGACAATGGTTCCTATGATGAGGAGCCGGATGAAGGGAAACTTTCACGTCCGGTTTTGAAGACGAGTCGGTGAGGCGACTCACCGGCTTAGTTTAATCCAACATTCTTCGCAAAGTATCGACACAGCTAGAGTTTTCTCTGGCCGAGGTCGGAAGGGCAGTTTTGAACCTGCCACAACGATACAAGCTGGACTCTCTATCTAGATCGTATCGTGAAGCGTTGCGCAGAGGTGCGACCCATGGCGAATTTAATTCGCCTATGGAAAGCGCACCAAGCGTGGTTTTAACCCGCGAAGCAACATCCGCTTAGAATCCATGTGGTTTCAACCCGTGGAGAGTTCAAGCTGAAGTATTATTCTTTACTGGTGGTAACCAGTGCGACTACGTTGAGAATTTCCAGGGCACAGACCTTCATAATGCGATCGCTTATGTGCTTGATAAAGGTGGCGCTATTGGTGGAACCAGTCTTGATTAATATTATAAAATCTATAACTTAGATTAATTACTATAAACCCCAAAGTTAGGTATTGAAATTAACAATTGAAAATTTAAAATAGCAATTACCAATTAATCCTTATACCCCTATTTCCCCACGCTTCCCTCTCTTCCCTGCTCCCTGCTCCCTACTCCCTGCTCCCTGCTCCCTACTCCCCAGAATGGAAGTACCTAACCCGATTGATAACTCCTATCTCATCCATCGCAAATGGATGACTGTTGCCATAGAAATTGCCCAGAAAGCTGGTGAAGCGGGTGAGGTACCAGTGGGTGCGGTGATTGTAGATAATGAAGGTAAGTTAATTGCTACAGGAGAGAATCGCCGAGAGCGGGACAAAGACCCCACTGCTCATGCCGAAATCCTGGCACTCCGTGCTGCTGGTCAACAGCTGCAAAGTTGGCATCTTAATCACTGCACTCTCTACGTTACTTTGGAACCTTGTCCCATGTGTGCCGGAGCGATTATCCTAGCACGACTCGGTCTTCTGGTTTATGGTGTGGATGATCCTAAAACTGGCAGCATTCGCACCGTTGCTAATCTTCCTGATAGTGCTTGTTCTAATCATCGGTTGCCAGTTTTAGGGGGAATTATGGAATCCGTTTGTCGGGAACAGTTGCAATCTTGGTTTGCCAAGCGACGCAAAAGACAATAGCAGTTTGACCTTGGGTGAGTTACTTACAGCCTTGGGATTTTAGGGAGTAGGGAGTCGGGAAGAACATAGCCTTCATATAGATGGCGAACATATCAGGGCATGACACCACAAGAAGTGTCCTGTGAGTGTCAGATATTGAGATCGAAACCACATACAGTAGAACTGAAGGTTAAGGATTTAGGACAAACCCTTGATCATTGATAGTTTAGCTCTACTTGCAGTAAGTAGGATTGAGCAATGACAACAACGCTAAAACATACTTCTGATTATGGTAACGATCACGGTAACGCCATCAAAACCATGTCTGTAGATTCTGGTATTTGCCACGGGTTAACTAACATTATCTATCCCTTAGCACGGCGTGTTGTTATTCCGTTTCATTTTGGTCAACTTACCGTAACAGGGCAAGAGAACGTTCCTAAAACAGGTCCTGTTATTTTAGCTCCCACCCATCGCTCTCGTTGGGATGCGTTAATGGTTCCTTACGCCGTTGGCAAACCTGTAACCGGACGTGACTTGCGGTATATGGTCTCAGCCAATGAAATCTATGGCATACAGGGTTGGTTTATCCGTCGTCTAGGAGGGTTCCCCGTAGATACTGGACGTGGAGGAATTAGCAGTATCCGTCACACTGTGGAACTTCTGAGCAATGGCGAAGTACTGGTAATGTTTCCTGAAGGCAATATTTTCCGTAATGGTGAAGTAAACCCCTTAAAACCTGGTATGGCTCGTATTGCCTTGCAGGTAGAATCATCTCACCCTGGTATTGGTCTCAATATTGTACCGATTGCTCTTAATTATAGCCAGCCTATTCCTAAATGGGGTTGTGACGTCAAAGTGACTGTTGGATCTGCGATTAGTGTAGCAGATTATTCTACCAAGTCAGTTAAAAAAGGAGCTGCACAGCTTACCCATGACCTATATACAGCCATGACTAACTTAGACAGGAGTTATAGCGCTACGCGCAAGTCAGAAGTCAGAAGTCAGAAGTCAGAAGTCAGCTTAGACTAAGTTTCGGAGTTTAGCAATGTCAAACATCTCAATGCGTAGTGCTATATGGAGAAAACTGTTCCAAAGAAAAGCTCCTGTAAAGTACAGGAGCCTTAAAAATCACTTAGCTTTTAGTTAGCCATTAATTAGCCATTAATTAGACTTTACTTAGTGTGATTTAGCATTGAGTTATTAACTCAATCCCATCACCTAGTCAAGGTCAGGCATTTCAAGTACTGCCTCAGTGTCACGGTCAATACCTTTCTCGAATCCAGCCGCAGCAGCCCGTGCGCGACCAGCGTGCCAGAGGTGACCAACTAGGAAGAAGAAGGCCATTACAAAGTGGAAACTAGCCAACCAAGCACGAGGGTTGACATAGTTGAAGGAATTTGCCTCAGTAATAATGCCACCTACAGAGTTGATGGAACCGTTAGGAGCATGGGTCATGTACTCAGCAGCACGACGTAGCTGCCAAGGCTGAATGTCATTTCTGAGCTTGTTAACATCCAGACCATTGGGACCCCGTAGAGGCTCCAACCACGGACCTTGGAAGTCCCAGAAGCGCATGGTTTCACCACCGAAGATGATTTCACCAGTAGGAGAGCGCATCAGGTATTTACCCAGACCAGTAGGCCCTTGGGAAGACGCGATGTTAGCACCTAGACGTTGGTCACGGGCTAAGAACACGAAAGACTGAGCTTGAGACGCTTCAGCATTGGTAGGGCCGTAGAACTCGCTAGGATAAGCGGTGTTGTTGAACCATACGTAGCAAGAGCAAATGAAGCCCATCATGGACAAGGCACCTAAGCTGTAGGAGAGGTAAGCTTCTCCAGACCAGACAAAGGCACGACGAGCCCAGCCAAAGGGTTTAGTCAGAATGTGGAATACACCACCAAAGATGCAGATCAGACCAATCCAGATATGACCGCCAATGATGTCTTCCATGTTGGCGACACCAATAATCCAACCTTCTCCACCGAAGGGAGCATCGACTAAGTAGCCGAAGATCACACCGGGGTTCAGGGTTGGGTTGGTGATCAAACGAACAGCACCACCACCAGGTGCCCAAGAGTCATAAACACCGCCGACGAACATGGCCTTAATCACCAGCAAGAAGGCACCCAATCCTAAAATGATCAGGTGGAACCCGATGATACTAGTCATCTTGTTCTTGTCCTTCCAGTCGTAACCAAAGAAGTTAGAATAACTTTCTAAGGCTTCAGGACCACGAACGGCGTGATAAATACCGCCGAAGCCCAATACGGCAGAAGAAATCAGGTGTAGGACACCAATCACAAAGTAGGGGAAAGTGTCAACAATTTCGCCACCAGGACCAACACCCCAACCCAAAGTAGCCATGTGAGGGATTAGAATCAATCCCTGCTCAAACACAGGCTTTTCGGGAATGTAGTGAGAAACCTCAAACAGGGTCATTGCGCCAGCCCAGAAAACGATCAGGCCAGCATGGGAAACATGAGCTCCCAGCAACTTACCAGAGAGGTTGATCAGACGGGCATTACCAGACCACCAGGCGAAACCGGAAGATTCTTGGTCGCGATTGCCCGCAACCATAGTATTAGAGAGCGTTACCACGCGGTAGTACCTCCTCAGGGAACTCAAAGTTTTGGTGAGGTTGGTCTGCTGGAGCCATCCAAGCCCGCAGACCCTCATTTAGCAAGATGTTCTTGGTATAGAACGTCTCAAATTCTGGATCTTCTGCTGCCCGGATTTCCTGGGACACGAAGTCATAGGCTCGCAGGTTCAATGCTAAACCTACAATTCCTACTGCACTCATCCACAAGCCAGTTACTGGCACAAACAGCATAAAGAAATGCAGCCAGCGCTTGTTGGAGAAGGCAATCCCGAAGATTTGAGACCAGAACCGGTTAGCGGTGACCATTGAGTAGGTCTCTTCCGCTTGGGTCGGGTTGAACGCCCGGAAGGTATTGGCTTTGTCACCATCCTGGAACAGGGTATTTTCCACCGTTGCCCCATGAATGGCACACAGCAGAGCACCACCGAGTACCCCAGCTACGCCCATCATGTGGAAGGGATTCAGTGTCCAGTTGTGGAAGCCTTGCAGGAACAGAATGAAACGGAAGATACCCGCTACCCCAAAGCTAGGAGCAAAGAACCAGCTGGACTGTCCCAACGGGTACATCAGGAACACGCTGACAAATACTGCAATCGGCGCACTGAATGCGATCGCGTTGTAGGGTCTAATGCCTACTAGACGAGCAATTTCAAATTGCCGCAGCATGAACCCAATCAGACCAAATGCTCCGTGGAATGCTACGAAGCTCCACAACCCTCCTAGTTGGAACCAGCGAGTCAAGTCTCCTTGGGCTTCTGGTCCCCACAACAGCAGTAGGGAATGTCCCAGACTGTTGGGAGGAGAGGACACTGCTACGGTCAGGAAGTTACAACCTTCTAGGTAAGAAGATGCTAAGCCGTGGGTGTACCAAGAGGTTACAAAGGTGGTACCAGTTAGCCAGCCCCCTAACGCCATGTAGGCACAGGGGAACAACAGAATGCCGGACCAGCCGACGAATACAAAGCGATCGCGCTTGAGCCAGTCATCGAGGATGTCAAACCATCCTCTGGTGCTGGGGGCGCGTCCTACTGCTACTGTCATAGATTCAAATCCTCATACATATAACGATTGGCAAGGATTCAAAATTGGGACGCTTTTACGTCTTTTTAGCGACACTTCCACCCTTTTAGAGGTGGATTTCCCTTAGATTTCAGTGAGGCAAGAGTCACTTTCCTCTTACAGGATGGTCTTTTAACGGGATCCCACAGGCTATCAGGTTAGGCTGTGGTCACTTAATGTTTCTTAAACTATCACGCAGTTAAACCCTTGACTTGATTCTCCCATAAGGAGAGTTGGGTTACAAACGTTACATACAATAATAATAAATACCAAAAATTTTACAAAATTACACATACTCCTCAGATTTTTTTGAGATTTGGTGTCAAAAGTTACATAATTTCCCTGTCTTGGTCAAAAATGTGATACAAGTTCTAGATGAGCTCGCTGGAGTATCCATAACTTACTGATTTACTCTCGGTCCTCAGCACTATTGTCAAGTCAGATTTCATAGAGGCAACCACATCTTCTCATGGCAGCATCCACCAACCAACTGGAAAACCTGGTACTTCGACAATCGGTTCTTGGCTCTCGCCGTTTGAGCAACTATTTAGTGGCAGGAGCTGTATCTATAGGAGGTATAGGCTTTTTCCTGGCAGGGCTTTCGAGTTATCTCAACATGGATCTACTCCCGATTGGAGATGCAACCAACCTAATTTTTATCCCTCAGGGAGTAGCAATGGGTTTCTATGGCGTTGCTGCGCTGTTGCTATCTCTCTACCTATGGCTAACCATTTATTGGGATATCGGCGGAGGCTACAATGAATTTAACCAAGAAACAGGTATGGTCAGAGTAGTGCGGTCTGGCTTTCCCGGTAAAAACCGTGAAGTCGAATTCAGTTGCCGTACAGAAGATGTCCAGTCGATTCGAGTAGACATCAAAGAGGGTCTAAATCCACGCCGAGTCCTCTACGTGCGCACTAAGGATCGTCGGGAAGTTCCTCTGACTCGTGTCGGTCAACCCATCTCCCTTTCGGAATTAGAAAATCAGGGAGCAGAGCTGGCTCGTTTCTTAGGAGTTCCCTTGGAAGGGTTGTAAATTCCTAGGTGGCACACTCCCCCATCAAGTTGCTTCCTGCTTAAATAAAGCTTCTTAAATAATTCAGTAGTATAGGCTACAGAAACCTAGAAAGTTAACAAGATAATGAGAATAAATATCCGGCGCTGGCTATCGGTGATTTTAGTAGTGTTAGGTCTGGTAATAGCAGGATGCAGCAACCCAATGGCAAACTCAACGGAATCATCAACTCCCCAAAACAAATCTACTCCTGCTGAAACCACCAGCAATCCCCAATTCAGCAATTTACCCCGACTAGACAAAGAAGCTACTGTTGAGTTGAGGGTAAAAGGCTCAACGATTACTATTGAAGTGGATGGAACCAATGCCCCGATTACAGCTGGAAATTTTGTGGATCTGGTTCAAAAGGGTGTTTATGACGGACTAGTGTTTCACCGAGTGGTAAGGGAACCTCAACCATTTGTTGTTCAAGGTGGTGATCCCCAAGGAAAAAATCCAAAATTCCCAGTAGAGCTTCTGGGCACAGGGGGGTTCATAGATCCACAAACGAAGGAAACTCGCTACATCCCACTAGAAATTAAGCCGAAGGGGGCAGAGGAACCGATATACAGCAAAACCTTTAAGGCAGCCGGAATTAATAGTGATCCTCAGTTGAATCATAAACTTGGTGCTGTTGCCATGGCTCGTTCCCAAATGCCAAACTCAGCCTCTTCACAGTTTTACTTTGCCCTAGCAGAACTGCCTTTCTTGGATGGGGACTATGCTGTATTTGGCGAAGTCACTAAAGGTATGGATGTGGTAGACAAAATTCAGCAAGGCGATCGCATTGAATCAGTCAAGGTCATTCAAGGCATCGAAAACCTGAAGAAACCTGAAGATAAAGAATAACTATCTTTCAACGAATCCGTGCAGGTATGCGTTACTGGGATTGGATTAGTATCTGCTTTAGGCAACCTCAAACCCAGTTGGCAGCATTTGCTAAACGGTGAGTCGGCTATTAGCTGGTATCAACCCTTCGCCAATTTATCACCTCTACCGTTGGCTATGATTGGTAAGACACCAGCTTCTATTGAACAGCTGACCTACCAGGTTGTAGCAGATGCTCTTGAAGATGCTAAATTAACCATCCCTCTCAAGGATTGTGGTGTGGTGATTGGTTCCAGTCGTAGCTGTCAGGCGGCTTGGGAGCAACTAGCCCAGGAACAGATGACTAGTCAGAGCAAACTCGACACCGAACCAGAGTATAAGCGATTCGATATCTTAAATGAGACCTTAACTCTAGAGCATTGGTTAGATACTCTACCCCATCAACCAGCTATTGCTGCTGCCCATTACATCGGTTCCTTTGGGCCAGTCCTAGCACCAATGGCAGCTTGTGCAACAGGAATTTGGGCGATCGCTCAAGGATTTGAATTGATTCAAACTGGTCAATGCCAACGAGTCATTGCTGGTGCTGTAGAAGCACCAATTACTCCTCTAACCCTAGCCGGATTTACTAAAATGGGGGCTCTAGCAAAAACTGGTGCTTACCCCTTTGACAAGCAACGTCAAGGCTTGGTGTTGGCAGAGGGAGGTTCTGTCTTGGTATTGGAGTCAGAGGATTTGGCTCGTCGTCGAGCCGCCCCTATCTATGGAAAATTACTGGGGTTTGGCTTAACCTCGGACGCTTATCATGTCAGTAAACCTAACCCAAATCGACAGAGTGCGATCGCAGCTATCAAACAATGTCTAGACCGCAGCCACCTATTTCCTAAAAATATTGATTATATCCATACCCACGGTACCGGAACCAAACTTAATGACCAGAATGAAGCGGAGCTGATTCAGCAGCTATTTCCCCAAGGGGTGGCAATCAGTTCTACCAAAGGAGCCACCGGTCACACTCTTGGTGCTTCTGGAGCCATTGGTACTGCTTTGTGTCTAATCGCTTTAAAACACCAAACCTTACCCCCTTGTATTGGGTTGAGGGAACCGGAATGGGATTTGGATTTCGTAACTATAGCGCGTCAGTGCCAAGTCAGGCAGGCACTATGTTTTAGCTTTGGTTTCGGGGGGCAAAATGCAGTAACCGCTTTAGGAATACCCAGGAATTGCCGACATTAACCCACAATAATATCGTATAGGTGATATCGTTAAGGAAACATTAAGTTTAATTAAATATACAAAACCAATCCCCTTGGGATTTAGGTTAAATCGACTTCATGCCGCAATTAGGAGCAACCCATAATAGTTATGATGTCCAACCAATCCCTTTCCTCTGACCAATATTGTGATCAGTCCAAGGATGACTATCCCCAGCACTTGGACAAGCCAGAGGAAGCTTGCGGAGTCTTTGGTATCTATGCACCAGAGCAAGATGTCGCTAAGCTGACTTACTTTGGTCTATTTGCCCTACAGCACCGAGGTCAGGAATCATCAGGGATTGCTACCTTTGATGACAAGCAGCTCCATGTCTACAAAGATATGGGGCTAGTCTCCCAGGTCTTTAATGAAGAAATTTTGGATCAGCTACCTGGTCAGATTGCCGTTGGTCATAACCGCTATTCTACCACTGGTTCTAGCCATATCGCCAATGCTCAACCAGCCGTGGTGGAAACTCCCTTAGGACCGTTGGCTTTGGCTCATAACGGTAACTTGGTCAACACTATCCAATTACGTGATGATTTACTCAAGCATAACTCTAACTTGATGACCACTACCGATTCAGAACTAATCGCCCTAGGGATCGCTGCAGAGGTTAACCATGGCAAAGGGTGGTTGGAGGCAGCAATGAGTGCCTTTCAATCTTGCCAAGGAGCGTTTAGTTTAGTGATTGGCACACCGGATGGATTAATGGGTGTTCGTGACCCCAATGGCATTCGCCCTCTAGTGATTGGCACCTTAGGTGGCAATTCTGGGGGCTACGTCCTGGCATCAGAAACCTGTGGTTTAGATATTATCGGTGCTGACTATCTGCGGGATGTGGAACCGGGAGAATTAGTCTGGATTAATGACGAAGGCATTGCTTCCTTCGACTGGAGTCAAAAGCCAGAGCGCAAAGTTTGTATCTTTGAGATGATTTACTTTGCTCGCCCTGATAGCATCATGGATGATCAAACTGTGTTTAGCTATCGGTTACGCCTAGGGCGTCAGCTGGCAAAAGAGTCAACACCAGATGCGGACATGGTGATTGCTGTACCCGATTCCGGTGTCCCGGCAGCTATCGGCTTTTCCCGAGAGTCCGGTATTCCTTACGGAGAGGGACTGATTAAAAATCGCTATGTAGGTCGCACCTTTATCCAACCCACTCAGAGTATGCGAGAAACTGGCATCCGAATGAAACTTAATCCCCTCAAAGATGTCTTAGTTGGTAAACGAGTGGTACTAGTAGATGACTCCATTGTTCGAGGAAACACCAGCAGCAAACTTATCAAAGCTTTGCGTGATGCAGGTGTAGCTGAAGTACATATGCGAGTCTCCTCGCCCCCAGTCACTCATCCTTGCTTCTTTGGAATAGACACCGATAACCAAGAGCAACTGATTGCCGCCACCAAGTCAGTAGCAGAAATAGCCAATTATATTGGTGTGGATTCCCTCGCTTATCTGAGTTGGGAGGGAATGATGCTAGCCACAAGGAAAGACTCCAAGAGTTTCTGCTCTGCTTGTTTCACAGGTCATTACCCTGTTCCCCTTTCAGAAGAACTCAAGCGTTCTAAATTGATGCTGGAAGAGGTACAGGTTTGAAGGTAAAAGAAAAAAGGTAAAAGGTGGCACCACACCCATAACAGGGTGAATAAATTCTCCCGATCCCTTTGCCTTTTTCCTGCCCCCCGATCTTTGGGGGGATAAGGGCAGCCTTGATGATACTGTTGGCGGCTTAGTAAATTTATTGAGGTTGCCAAGGCTGATCATCCCCTAAAGTTAAGAAATTCTACACGAGCTCTGCTAATGCCCACCATTGTTCAATACATAGGTTATTATTATCACTGAGTGGTTATTATTATCACTGAGTGATTAAAAACGATTATGGGTGAAGCAAAACGCCGGAAAGCAGCACTGGGAGAAGACTACGGGAAAGAAGCCAACATATTTCCATGGCTCCCGATAACTAAAAGTCAGGGTGAGCAGTTTGTTAAATGGACGACTAGGGGAGCTTGGGCTGGTATTGTCTTTATGATTGTATTCTGGCTAACGGTGAGATTTATAGGACCGGCATTTGGTTGGTGGCAAGTAAATTAACATCTAAGGCTCGCTAATAACACGGAACTATCGGTTGTGCTTGAACCGGTAGTTAGGTTAGTTAAAGAATTTCCATAAACATATAGAAACTACTAATGTATATCCCTTGACTCATGAAAATTATGACAAGGGAGCCAATTTGCCTTGACCGACAGGTTAATTTTGGGATAGAACAAGGCAAGAGATTAAGGAAAAGATTGACAAGAGTCTATTTCTTAGAAAAATCCCCCAATTTTATCCTGATTTATCTTGAAACATGAAGATTAAATTTTTAAGAAAGAATAGAAGCTCTAAAATCTAGGAGTGGTGTTTGGAGAACAGAAGTGTTTATACGACTTGCAGAGGAGCACCGTCAATTTGTCCGAGATTTAGTAATGAATCTACAGGCGTTGGCAATTGTACTAGAAAACCAAGGCTATTTAGCCTCCTGCTACACCTGTGGTGGGCAGATGAATAGCGCATCGTTTATGGTTAGCTTGGGGGACAATCACCTGATTCGATTTTTGGTTTCAGATTACGGGATCACTTGGACTGAAATGCGCGATGACCGAGAGCTGATGAAGTTGGAAGGTGCTGAAGCAATTGGTCAACTACAAGATCTCGCCAATCTGGTTAAATACCGAATTCGTCCTTCAGAATCTCACCCTGCCCTTAAGTTACCAGTGCCGTGACCTTAGAACTGAGTAAGGCAAAACAGGAATCCAACCAGGATTGGTAAACACAGATTCCTAAATACAGATAGATAGCACAGTTTTATCCATATAATCCTGTCCATCTGTGTTTTGATCAACATCAACAGCGAAAGGGAAAAATTGATGGCTGGCTAATTGGTGGCTGGCTAATTGAGTGTTGAAGGTTAACTGTTAACTCTCAACACTCAACTTGAAATACTTCATCCAAAGCAAAAGCCCATAGAGTGCTTTACCAAAGGTTAAGACCGACGGCTAAGAGGTAGTACCAAATTGTCTGTCATCAAAGCAGTACAGGGGGATAATTTGAGCTTTTTCCTGGACAGCTTGATAGAGTGGTTCATGGTCATGGATCCGTAAATCGTTGCGATACCAGATCAGGATAAGTTTTTGATTCACAGTGGCTGAGGTCGGTTCTGTTTGATTTTGCCAAGATCCACGAAAGCACGAAAATGCCATTAGGCCGTAGTCCTTATGTCATCTGATGGTTAGGGGTGCTTTTTGAAGTTGCAGATTTTTGTAGTCCGATTGGATGGCATGCTGCAACTGCTGTAGCTGTGCGCTAGTAGTGCATTTTTCCACTTTACCAGCGTCACCCTTACGGATCAATTGCTCTACTGTGTCTCGGCGTTCGCGTAGCGTGGCCTAAAGGCCATCGACAAACAGAACATCAGACCAGAGCTAGATTTTGAGAATCCATGATTCAGGAATGTCGGTAAGTATGGCAATTTGGCGCTTAGTAATGGGAAACTTCTTAGGCGCTTTGATGCGGCGAAATAAAACAGTGATTAGAGCCAAGAATTTGGTTTTATTGATGATTTGGTTGAGATAGGTGCTTTGTCATAGCGATCGCTGGCACAATGTCATCTAGTGTGATGTCGAACATGAAGGTGAATCGAGCATCAGGTATTAAGCAGCGCAGTGCTTGTAGATGGGCTTCTGCTTGATTTCGGCGGCGAAAGCGAGGGACAACGATTCCCTGGCATTTAGGCAGATGGCGGATGATGCGCCAAGGAAATAGTTCATCTTTATAGCTCATTGATGCACTCCTAATTAATTGCTTGTTGTATTCTAAGAAAAGAAAGTTTTGTAGTCCCATCTTGATCCAACACAGTGATGGGCGATTTACAGACTTAATTCCACAGACTTAATTCCAATACATGTGTGTAATTATGTTCATTAAGTTATCAAGTGTCTATGCTTAAAATAAGCTTCTGATCTAACTTTGGTGTGTAGGCGATGAGCCCAAGCAATGAGAAGCACACAGACAAAACAAGGAGAATATAAAATCCGAGTTAACAAACATGCTAACGCCAAGCAGCATTAAGAAACTAGACAAATTGGCCAAGAGGTTGAAGAGCAGTCGCAGCGAGTTGGTAGAGCAGTTTGCTAGAAGTCAAGACAATCCTAGTCTGGTTGCCAGACACAAATGCTGGAGGCGCACACCTATAGGGAATTTAATTCTTAATGGTAAGAGCGCACCTAGGGTATTTTTGACTCAGAGATCCAATCAGGTTGGAATCCCACGGCAGAAGCGGAAGTAGATATTAAGGAGCTCGAACGGCTATTAGAGGAGTTGCACAAACGACTTAATGCTAATTTTGCCAACAATCCGGAAGTCTGCGGTGACCTTAGAAGATCATTAGTGAGATGCATCTAACGCGATCGCATATCCTTTCCATCATAGATCGTCCCAGGTCGGCAAAAGATTCCTTAGGTAATCCTGTAGGCATGAACGCTCAACTGGAAAGTGCTAGCGTACAGCATCTTTCAAGTCATTTCATGATACAGTTTTCCATGAATAAACTCTTCCGATGTCTTGGTGCGCGTTCCCATGGCGAGGGAACCTCGCCGGGGTCGCACCGCTATCTAGGAATTCTTGTCACTCTTATCTTGAATAGTATCGGGCTACACTCCTGTACCCCTCAAATTAGTCCCTGTCACATTCAAACTCAAGAAGCTCGAAGTATAAGTGTGCAGTCTAATGAGCCTATCTATAACGAGATTTTTGGCAATCAAGAATGCTCACCTCAAAAGCTTGTCTTAAGAATTCCTGTAAACTCAATACAAGAAATTCCAGATACCAATAGTTTACTGAATCATAGATATACTCCCAATATTGTAACCTTATTAACATTTTCTCATCAACCTAAAAGTTTTTATATCAGACGTATTGATAACCATAAGGACGGATGGGTTTATAAAAAAGCTAGTTGCTTAGCTTGGAAATGGTCTAGGGAAGATGAGCAACAAGTTTTAAATTTAAGTCTGGAGAGAAATCTCCAAATTCGTGACCCTAAAATTAAAAGTGTTATTTTCATAGTTTCTTTGCCCTTTGAAATCAAAGATGCTCAAACCAATGTTAACCTTCAAGTTTACACCTGGGACTTATTTGAAGGAATTTATTATTTAAAACTCAAAAATTATCCCAATTTAAAAGAAATATTAAGACAAAAGGAGAGGAGAAGCAGTCAAGCCAGTAATGCATTTCGTGATGGGAAAACTGTTAAACCTGAAATTCAAAAAGAATTAAACCAGATAGATGATATTGGAGGAATACATCTTAATAATTATTTTGAGTCAATACTGGATGGAGAATACCTCAAAAAATATACTCCTAGTTCAGAGTATAACTATTGCGAAATACCGGAGGATTTAAAAAAATTATAACGTTTAGTACTAGTATGAGTTTGGGGATTTGGACGACAAATTATAGGTAAAACCAAAGGTATAGGCTCCAAATGCTTCACCGGAAAAGAGTAAACTAACCAGACCCTAGTAGACACTACTCTACTTAATCAACTGATGTGATGAGATATGACTGAATTTGAACCAGCAACTACCAAGTCTGAAAACTATATTGAAAAGCCGGAAGATCGTGAAAAGCTTGAAGATTGGTATCGCAGAGAAAAAAGACTTCAAGTCTTAATAATTTTGATATTGTTAGCACTTTTAATAATTTCTAGTTTTGGACAGTTGGCTCTATTAGATTACTCGTTTGGGGAAAGACTTGCTCTGTCAAAGGGTGATAAAATATTTGGAATTGAGACTAAGAATTTACTCAGTTTATTGGTAACAGGTGCTTTACCCATAACCTCCATAGTAGATGGGTCTGGAATTATTAGCAAAAAAATTAAGATACCTTTACCATTAACTAATGGATTATCTATAATTTGGCTGGTGCTCTTAGGAGATATATTTTTGAATTTCCAAGCCGTATTAGTCAGCAACGAATCCGGAGCAGTAGATCAGTTAATACCGGTTATTGCTTTTGTTGTAGCCATAATTTTTTCCACAGCTTCCCTTTGTCTAAGTAGAGGCATAGTAGCCGCTAGCAAAAAATTCATGGCCGCCAGAAAAAATCTTCAAATCCTAATGGTATATGGGATTAACCCTACCCCCTTGTATAAGGATAATGAACAACTTAAGTTAAGAGAAGAGAATCAAGCAGCAACAACAAAGGCTGAACAGGAACGAAAAATAGTTGTAGAAGAAATTAATCAACACCAAGAAGCTTTAGAATTGGTAATAAAACTCGACAAAAATAAACTTAAATATCCCAAAATAGAAGCAAATAAAACCACAAAAAGTATCCAGGAAATTAACCAATTATTGAAAAACAAATTAGAGCGTTTATTTTCCCCTAACCCTAAATGTATTCAAAACAAAAAAAGTATTAATGACGGGGATAAAACTGCCAAATGAAACTATAATAAAAACCGAGTTATTGACGAAAATAAAGTCTTTAAAATAAGCATTAATCTATCAGCATTAAGCGTGGATATGAATCCTAGTATGGTAAGCTGTTAGGCATTTTTAATGCCTAACAGTTTAGCCATTTTTTGATAAACCGCTTGCGACCCATAGACGCGAAGCGCGGCTCCGGTGTGCAGTAGGACGCGAAACCGAAGAGGGTTATATGCTCTGAGGGAACAGGCAAGGGGCAGCCAGAGGTTGGGCAGGTTCTGATATAGCACTACCCATTAAGATGTTTGACATTCCATAACTCCGAAACGTAAGTAATCGCTTACTTTTAGGTGCGACCCGTGGCGAATTTAATTTGCCGAACGCGCCCCGCGTCTCCTACGGAGAACGGAAAGCGCACCTTTGACTTCTGACCCAAGAACCTTGCTGACTTGCGCGTAGCGCTATACCCTTTCTTGAAAAGGGATGCCACATCAGATTGTCCGATGATTGGCTCGGGGTAATCGGTAATCCTACGACCATTACTCATTACCCATTACCAAAAGGGAGGAAAAAAAAGTCTATACTCTGGGATTTGAGCAACCAGACATTCTATATTTAGGGAAATTTGGCGAGAAGCTGCCAGAGGAAGTGAAACAAAAGGCGATGGAGACGAAACAGGCAATTGTTGATCACACAATTCAATTAACACGCGGGAGAATGGCACACGGCTTAAGGTCAAACCTAGATTAGATATGGAATAGTCAAAAACTAGACACCGATGAGCATTTAGCTTATCGACCATGACCTTCTACTTAGGGGAAATGACTTGGTATGGACAGATGTGAGTAGCCCCGATGGAGTGTTGTGAGCGGAGTGTTGTGAGCATTGGGTTACAGAGGCAATCAGAATCGATGCCATCAGCTGCCGTTTTTCCAGAGGAATCTGGCGGGAGTTCCCTATTTTACAGCTTGCAGTTATTGTGTGAGGATGTTAGATCAAATTGGAGTCAAAGGTACTACTCCTACTCCCGTTGCTATGGGAGTTATGTGAAGTACCGACAACTAAATCGAAGATTATGGTTGAGGCTTCTAGTTTCATCCGCTATCCCCTTCTGCGTAGAATCCCCCGTCCTTGACACCAGGGAGAGTTCAAAAAAGAACACACAAGCAGTGTTAATTCGCTTCCTTTCACTTATCAGGAACCCATTGTTAATGTTTAAGGAGTAAAGTATATAAACAATTATGCCCAGTAAACAAGTTTTTGTTCGAGAATACAAAGTAAGAGCCCACAGGCGTACTATCCATACACGGGTTTACAAGTTCATTTGCCACTACTGCAATACCCCTGCAGAGAGGGAGACTTATGCTACCTGTTGTCCCAAGTATGGAAATCGCTGCAAAGGAGTAGCCAGAAAGTGTCTTCGCTATCAACACGCTAACGAATCTGGGGGAAAAAAGTAGATGTCTTATGTTCCATCACAGCCATCGCTACCATCGCAAAGTCAAAACATGTTAGCAGATTTGGTTGATTACTACCGACAAATGGTGGAGTATCATGAACAAGCTGCCACAGTTGCAAGAGAACAGCTTAACCATGCTAAAGCTTTGCTAAATACAAATGCATTAGCTCTACCAGAAAACAACTCCAACAAGTTCCTGCCTCCTGGAAATAGCAACCACAACCAGCAGGAAAAATACTACCTCACCACGCCAGTAGCTGAATTGCCCGCAGACTTCTCCACTGAAACTGAATTAGAGGAGTCAGCATTAGCACTCAAACAACAACTCGATTACCAGGAGCAGAGGATTACAGAAGCCATTGACCGACTCCTGGAAACCCACAGGGGTACGATCTTCCGAGTTGATTACCTGATCAGGGAGCTGTTTGGAGAGTTGGATAAAGACGATATTGCCTCGAAAACTTCTCTGGTCAAATCCATTTTGTTGAAAGGAGAGAGCCAGGGGTTATGGGACTCTATCCCTGACTCTCCAGGTTGCTACACCTTTTCTCTTGAAGATTTTCCCGATTTAGTTGCTACCAATAAACCTCAGAGAAAGCCTGCCAAGAGCAAAGTTCGTCGGCCTTCTCCGCTACCTAAGTTAGAGCAATTAAAGTATATGACCTTATATGAGCTCGTGGCTTCTGTGTTAAGAGAACACTATCCACAGATCATGAGTGCCGCAGATGTTTTGGACGTGCTTTATCCTAATGGTTTGGATCCTAAGAAGAAAAATGTAGCCCGTAAATCCATTAGTAACACCTTAACTAAAGGATGTGAATCTAAAGGCTGGAAACGAGTCCAGCCGGGGCGATATATCTGGGCTGGCGGTTTCACCTAAAGCTGAGTTCCGACACAAACGTTGTTGGTTATTGACAAACTATAACAGGACTTAGGCAGTGACTTTATCTGTAGGGTGCGTTAATAAAGCACCCTACTACATAAGCGCATTTAATGCCCAGTTTTGCGTAAGTCCTGCTCTTGCTAAAGTGATGTCTGATTCTGATATGTATAGCAGAAGTCATTTGTCAGAAGTCATTTGTCAGAAGTCAAACTCTTGCGCTTCTTGATGCAGTCGCTCATGGGGGAAACCCCCAAGACCGCTTAGGTGCGCTTTCCGTTGGCGAATTAAATTCGCCACGGGTCGCACCTCTGCATCGCTTACAAAGGGTGTGAGACTTTTGTCATGTCCTAACTGCCCTGGCGACTGCTATA
>NZ_JAAHFZ010000088.1:0-18826 GCF_010672795.1 Moorena sp. SIO1G6 | reverse complement strand
TCCTAGCTCTTTCAATATCCATTGTTCCATATTTGTGATAATAGATGCCAGAGGCGATTCTAGCAAGAACACACACTTGACTCTTTTTGTCAAGTTTTATGTTAAGAAAGATGTTTATAAAGCATAGCTTAAAAAAGGGGGGAGCCATACTCAAAGTCCCCCTTTTTTAAGGGGGATTTAGGGGGATCTCCGAGTTTGAAGACACGCCCTAGGGGGGCAAAATTCAGTATAAAAAAACTTTTCAGATATCCTCTAAATGTCACAAACTAAACATTAAGAGATAAAAATGCTTAAATTAGTTAATAATGGATGGAATATCAATTTTTTTTTGATGGCTACATCCTTACTCACACTTTTATCTTCTCAACCTGCCTTTGCTAATCAGGCATGTTCTACTGTTGATTTTAATGGTTCGGCTGCCAAGCTTCGTTATAGGAATGTACAAGGTGATGCAAGTAGCAGGACAATTTCCCAATCTAATTCAGTTAGAGGTTGGAGTTATAAAGGTCGTCTAGCTAGTTACGTTATATTCAACGGTAGTAAATCAGTTGTCATTGTAGAGGAATTTAATCCAGACACAGGACAATTCGGTCGTCAACTAGCGACTATTAATATTTCAAATAGTGATAGCATTCGCGGATGGGATTGGGATGAGGAAAAAGGAATAGCCTCATTTTTATTAGTAAATAGCTCAGGTACTTTCGTAGCTGTAGAAAAGTTTGGTCTATCAGGATTCGGTTCTCGAATAGCAACAGTAAAACTTTCTAATAGCGCTTTAAGTAAATTGGGTTCTTCTTGGACATGGGATGGTACCTTGGCTGAATACACTTTAAATGGTAGAACTAAAGTCGAATATTTTGATGGTGATTCTTGGGGTTCTCAACTTCCTAACAAGAGCTCATTTGTTGGGAATAATATAGTTGGAAGAAGTTGTTACTAAGAATGTAAACATTCAGCTTATGCGCAATGCGCATTGGCGCACGCTACGCGAACGGCGCACCCTAGGCGAAAGGGAACAGCCTGCATAGGTAAGCATTCGTTTAATCTCTATTACAGAAAGCTGATGGCTGATAGCTGAATGCTTAGATAACTACTAACTATTAATACTTAAAATCACATCGTTACCGCCACCACCGAGAATATCATCACCATCTCTCTCATCTAAGTAGTCGGACAAAAGTAAAATTAACTGTTGAAATAGGGAGCTGGGAGCAGGGAGCTGGGAGCAGGGAGCAGACGGACTTTTGGCAACTTTACACAAGTTAATACAGCGATGCAGAGGTGCGACCCGTGGCGAATTTAATTACGGGTCAAACGCACCATTACGGTCTTGGGGAGGCAGCGCGGTCTTGGGGAGGCAGCGCGGTCTTGGGGGTTTCCCCCATGAGCGACTGCCGTGGTCTCCCCCATGAGCGCTTTGCATCAAGAAGTGAGGTTGATTTTTGTCCAGGTACTTAGCTAATTCTGATCTTCTGTTGTAGAGGAAGAAGAAATTCCAGTGGCGATAATATTAGCGTTGATAGTAATAGCTAATTGTCCGTAAAGACTATCATTGCCACTACCACCAATTAGTCTATCATCTCCACGTCCACCTGCGATCGCATCATTACCTGCATTGCCGTTAAGCAAATCGTTGCCATTTTTGCCATCAATTAGATCATTACCATCCCCACTGTTGAGGGTATCGTTACCATCCCCACCGGTCAGAGTATCAGTAACGGTTGAGGGAATGGAGAAAGGGGAAAAAGACGATTAGAAATCTATAGAAAAATCTCTAGAAAATAAAAAAAGTACTCTCTGGAGTAACATGCTCCGGTAAAATGAAAACTATAATACCAAAACTGAAGAATTGTAAAGTAATATTAAGTAAAGGCATACATCGATTGAGTGTTTTTTCCTCTATGACCACCCAGTTTTTTGCTTCCCAGCGTGTCGAAATGACTGTGCCACAGGAATCTGTGCCGATTCAGCACTACTTGCGTCAGCCGGAACGGATAGTTTATGCGATCGCAGACCTGAATCGCATCCAACAACTGACTCAGAAGCGTTTTCGCCTGAAAATGAATCCATTACACTTTATGTCCTTGACATTTCAGCCCACGGTAGATCTGGAAGTGTGGGCAGAATCTGACGCTACCGTTCATCTGAGGTCTGTCGGTTGTAAAATTCTGGGATTGGACTATATAAATCAACGGTTTGCCCTAGAATTAACCGGAAAACTGCATCCTTGGGACGATCAAGGAGTGACTAAGCTCACCGGCAGAGCGGATTTAACTGTCAAGGTTGATGTGCCCTTACCTTTTTCCCTTACTCCCAAGCCAATCTTAGAAACCACTGGCAATGGTTTGCTCAAAAGCGTTTTGGTCAGGATTAAGCAAACATTGATGCACCAGCTGTTGTTGGATTATCGTCAATGGGCTCGCAATGGCACCCAGACAAATATTTATAGTCAGCAGCAACCACCAGGAGCTCCCGCCACCTAATCTAGCCATCGGTGTGGGAGATGGGGAGATGGGGAGATGGGGAGATGGGGAGATGGAGAGATGGAGAGATGGGGAGATGGGGAGATGGGGAGATGGGAAGATGGGGCGGGGGCGCGGTAAGTGTCCTGGGAATTTTTGCCTAATTCCAACCTATTACCTATTACCTCTTGCCTCTTGCCTTTCCTCTTGCCTCTTGCCTCTTGCCTCTTGCCTTTCCTTAAGGGAATATGTTCACCAAAATAATGGGTTTGAAGCCCCGTCCTTCTAGGACGGCTTTTCTTGATTCTTGATATATTCTTTCAGTACGGCTATAGGGGCTCCTCCAACAGAAGAAGCATAATAGCTAGGACTCCACAAAGCTGTTTTGCCATTTGGCTTTAAAAACCCTTTCTGTCCATATCTGCGACTTGAAACCCCTTTAAGACTGTTAACCATCTGAGATATTGATAATTTTGGAGGGTATTCAATGAGTACATGAATGTGATCAGACTCTCCATTGAACTCTTTGATATTAAAATTTATTTTTTTTGCTACTTCTTTGAATGATTCCTCTATAGCTGTAAGGCAAGCGGCGCGTTAATATTTTTTGGCGGTACTTGGTGACACAGATTAAATGCATCGGCAAACTAGTCAAGCTGTGCCTTTCTTTCCGGAATCCCATTGTCAAAACTTTTAGATTACACTATAATCCTACGTACAGAGAAATTAGGAGAAAACATGTGAAAGCCAGGTACAAGTACCGATTCTACCCTACAGACCAACAAAAGAATGACCTAGCCAGGCTGTTTGGTTGCGTCCGGGTAGTTTGGAACGATGCTCTGGCTATATGTAAAAACTCAGACAAGGTATTAAAGTCAGGGGAATTACAAAAACTAGTAATAACTCAAGCTAAAAAGACTGAAGAAAGACAGTGGTTGTCTGAGGTTTCAGTAGTTCCTTTGCAACAATCTGTAGCAGACATTGGGGTAGCTTTCAAGAACTTTTTTGATTCCTGGAAAGGTAAAAGAAAAGGAAATAAAGTTAATCCTCCAAGATTCAAGAAGAAGACTAGCAAACAAACAGCCAGGTTAACTCGCCGAGGATTTTCCATAAAGGGCGACAAGGTCTATCTAGCTAAAGTTGGAATAGTAAAACCAGTTTGGTCTAGAGACCTCCCTGATGACCCTAGTTCTGTGACTATCATTAAGGATTGTGTAAATAACTATTTTTTGAGTTTTGTGGTAGATATTGAGCCAGTTCAAATCAATGCTGATAACCAAAGTATTGGAATCGACCTAGGTATCAAGACTTTTGCTGCAATGAGCGATGGAAGTGAAGTTCAAAGTCCTGATTATTCAAAACTAGATCGCAAGCTAAGAAAAGCTCAAAAAAAGTTTGCCAAGCAGTCAAAAGGGTCAAATCGGAAAAACTTGACTCGACTAAGGATAGCTAAGATCCATAATGAAATAGCCAACAAAAGAAGCGACTTCTTACACAAACTGTCAAGCAAGGTGGTCAGCGAAAACCAAGTAATCGTCTTGGAAGATCTCAATGTGTCAGGGATGCTAAAGAACCGCAAAATATCTAGAGTAATAAGTCAACAAGGTTGGGCGGAATTTAGAACTCTGTGTGAAGCAAAATCAGAAAAATACGAAAGAGAATTTAGGGTTATTAGTCGTTGGGAACCAACTAGTCAAATCTGCTCAGATTGTGGTTTTAAATGGGGAAAATTAGATCTGTCTGTGCGCTCTGTACTTTGCGTGAGTTGCGGAGCTGAGCAAGATAGAGACATTAATGCGGCAAGAAACATAGAAAAGGTCGGCATGGGGCATCGGCACGACCATAAACGGACAAGGAGGGAAGGTAAGACTGCTTTTGTAGCGCGTCCCGATGATCTGTCAAGAATCACTGCCCTTCCAGGGCGGTGAGTATGTCAAAATCACCCTTAACCCTTAATCCTTGATATTTCCTTGTGACAAAAACTATTACTGATCTCCCCATTAAAGCTGGTATTGTTGGTACTGGGTTTGCGGCTAAGCTACGAGCTCAGACATTGCAAACGGATTCGCGATCGCATTTAGTGGCGGTCTGTGGTCATACCCCTGCCAAAACACAAGATTTTGCTGAAACCCACGGCACTACAGTGGTGGATTCCTGGCAGCAATTGGTAGAACACCCGGAGCTTGATCTAGTATTTATTAGCACGATTAATCGGGATCATGGCACAATTGCCCGTGCTGCCCTTAATGCCGGGAAACATGTTGTCACTGAATATCCCCTTTCCCTTGACCCCAAAGATGCCGAATCCCTGATTACCCTAGCCAACGCTAAGGGCAAGCTCCTCCATGTAGAACATATTGAGCTTTTAGGGGGCTTGCATCAAGCCTTGCGCCAATCTTTGCCCAAAATTGGTGAACCGGTTTATGCCCGTTACGTAACTATTGCGCCGAAACACCCTGCACCCCGGGGCTGGACATTCAATCTGGAACTATTTGGCTTTCCCTTCATTGCTGCTCTTTCTCGCATTCACCGCTTTACAGACTTGTTTGGTGAAGTCGCTTCTGTGTATTGTCAATCCCAATTTTGGGATGCTGCTGATCAGTACTTTACTGCTTGTCTATGTAATGCCCAACTGCGCTTTACTTGTGGTCTAATCGCAGATATTACCTATGGTAAAGGGGAAATGTTCTGGCAGAGGTTACGGAATTTTGAGGTGCATGGAAACCAAGGCACACTGCTGTTTGAGGGAGACCAAGGTAATCTGATTAAGGCAGAGGAAACCAAACCAATTGAAGTAGCAGGGCGACGGGGTTTGTTTCTTAAAGATACCGCTATGGTAATTGACCATCTAGTTAAAGGAACACCCCTGTATGTCTCGACCGTAGATAGTTGTTATACTCTCAAGGTTGCAGATGGATTACGTGAGTCCGCAGCTACAGGTCATGCGATCGCTTTAATTTAGTTTTAAGCTATCAGCTATCAGCTATCAGCTAATGCGCACACTAGTTGAGGTACTATCAGCTATCAGCTATCAGCTATCAGCTATCAGCTATCAGCTTTGGGCCTGTGGCGACGCTACTTTAGGTGCTTATGGGCTACGGGAAAGTCCCAGCGTCGTTCGCACAGCGTGGCCAAACGCGCACGCGTGGCCGAAAGGCCAAGGCCAAAGCCTGTGCCACGCTAAGCGAATGGCTCACGGCTGTTCGCGTAGCTTGAGCTAAAAGCTCACGGCTGACCGCTGAATGCTGACTGCTGAATGCTTACATTTATCATTTGGTAAAATTTATCGTCAACATTTTATACCATAAAATTGACAACGACGTTGTATAAATTACCTAAAGTATATAAATCTTAACAAATATTTTAAACTTCATTACAAAATCAGATATGCCCTTGGCATACCATGATATCTTCTGTAAGATACATCGAGTCGGGTTTCCTATGGGCTGATTGGACACGCAGCTTTCCCGCTCTCGAACTACCTAATGGTAAAGTTAGACAAGGAGGACACTTTGGATTTGCATTCTACTCAACCCCACAATGATCATGGTTGTGAAGGCATTAGCGATTATGTCGCCGAGCTTCAGTTTCACATGGCACTCCACGCCCGAAAATTAGTTCCTAACCTCACTACAGCAGCAGATAGTAGAGAGCAACTATTGCAGCAAACCCAAGCTAATTGTGAGAAACTGGCCTCCCGACAATCCCGTTCATAGAGATGAAGCCCTAGCGCGATTTGCAGCAATCAACGATTCTGTATACTGTAGCGCCTCTTGCCAAACCTGATAGCCAAGAGGCGTTAAATGTATGCCATCAGTTGTCAAGTTGTGCTGCATCTGACCTTTACTATCAGTAAACAACTTGTGAAGATTGAGATAGGCTGCTCCTTCTTGTTGAGCAATCTGAGCAATTTGTTGATTAAGATTACGAATGCGCTGATTAGAAATAGCAGTAGCTCGTGTCGGTAAAATCGACTGGATAATCAGTTGAGCTTGTGGGTGATTTTGCCGCAATTGACGGGTAATCTGGCGCAGATTATTGACAATAACTTGGTCGGTTTTCCCCTGACGCAAATCATTGATACCTGCCATCACATAAATTGTATCAGGACGAGTCTGGGAAAATGCCGATAATCGACTCAAAATTTGACTGGTATTCTCACCAGAAATCCCTTGATTGAGCCAAAGTTGATATTTAGGTAATCCCTGTGCCGGTAACCACAAACTTAGGGAATCTCCCACTACCATAGACAGACGATTGTTACCCTGTCCGTAGGCAACAGCTCTGGCTTCCTGTGCCAAGAGTTGTTTCCATTGCTGATAGGTAGGTTTGCTCAGAGGGACTCCTTTGTGATTTAATCCCTTTGCCCAAAACGATGAGAAACTATGAGCAGGTAAGCGAGTATAAAGTTTGCCAGCTCTGAGGGCAGCTAATCGTTGATAATACAGTTCCGTTCCCGACTTTGGTGAAGGAGTAGCAGGTCGATAGTTGGGTAAACTTTGCCGATACTTTACACCAAGTTTCGCCCCCCTAGCCCCCCAACTTTGCGGTGCGACCCGTGGCGAATTTAATTCGCCAACGGAAAGCGCACCGGAGGGGGAAATTGAGTTAAAGTCCCCCAGAATTGGGGGATTTAGGGGGCTTGCAGCTAAAGGTAGTGAGGTCAATTCATCTGAAAACGGCTGTAACAATTTAGCAGGGCTACGTTTCTGCCATTGACTACTAAATTGACTACTAAATTGAGGAGAGGAGGTTTCGACAGTGGTTTCTACAGTAGGGACAATCTTTTGACTAACCCGAGCCTGCAATGCTTTCTTAGCTGTTGACACTAACAGGGTTGAGAGGCGATCTGAGGGATTGGCAGGTAGGGGTGGTGGTGGTGGAGCAGACATTGCTCCACCAGTGAGTAGACTTGTTGTTAACAGATATAGATTGCTCATGATGTGCCCAGTTTCCTCTCTATACTCTTTTCACATCAAACAATCGAGGAAATCCGGACAACTTTGAAGCACGGCGTTGCTGAATTGAAGTATGAATGCCCGATCGTCTGGTTTTGGGAAAGCTCCCGTTGATCCGGTCAACTTTGGGGGACGAAAGAACGTTTTGTTCCCCCCCCAGTGTGCTTACAGTCGTCGAATTATATTCCCTGAAGGTGTGCTTTCCAATGGCCTGGGAACCTGGGAACCCGGCCTTGGGTCGCGCCACAGGTCGCACCGCAAAATTGACCCTGCTGGGGAAATATAAGTTAACATCCCAAACACTAATGCTGCCGTTGATAACGTTAAAAAACTCTAAAATGTTTTCCGACCTAATCACGGATTATTAGGGCTTTCAGGGTGTTAATAAATGTTTCGCCCCCAAAATCATCAACGCCCTACTGGTTATCGGATTTCGAAGTATGGTAACTTTTTCATTACACTCGATAAACACAAATATAAATACAAACACAAGGAGATACAAAATGGGAAATGCAATCATAAGAAAGTGGAGTGACAAAACCTACCCTGGATTCGAAGAACTTAAGAATTACATCGAGTCTTGTCAGGTAATTCAGTATCGGAACGATGAGGTACACAGAGATGATGACGGCAACCAGGTGATCTGGTTTAAGGATGCTCCAGGAGGAGATCCGTCGCGTGAAATGGAGGTTCTCCTGAATGTTCCCAAGTACCGGCACTTCCACAACCTGATGCCAGCGGGAACAGACCCGGTCACCGCTTTTTGCCAACTCATGGTACTCAGGTATCGTTCGCAGCTTAATCTCGACAACGAATTCGGTACATACTTGATTCGCTTCCATGTCTGGACAGACGTCTATGCGAATAAGAACGAAGCGCAGTTATCTCAACAGGTTATGTTCTCCTACTCAGTCGGGAGCAACAAGGAAAAGTTCCAAACAATCATCTGCTTGTAACAAGCGTCCCGGTAACGGTTGAGTGATACTAGCATTTTTGATCATCTTGATTGAGTTAAGATGCTCGTACTCAGAGCACAATCGCTGCTGCATCAAGAAACGAAAGGAGGCGTTAAAACCGCCTCCTTTCGTAACCGTTTGAATTCCCTTCTTTTAAGGAAAGGTCAACGAGCACCAATCCGAATCACATCTCCATCGAAGGTTGGGAGTGACAGCACAAAGGGATCAGTGGAATAGGTCAATGCCTGTTCTTCCAGAATACCGATGGCAATTTCTTCACCCATGCGCAAACTATCATAATAATCAGTAAAATAGTGAACGCCAGCCATATTGCGACCAATGGAAATATTGGCAGCGAGTTTGTTCAACTCACCCTCCAGAGTCAAAAAATCCCTCGTACGCTCTGAAACAAGTGTCGCCTCACCTTTCTTATAGGCAGATAGATCAGGGGCACGGAACACAATTCCCTGATCTTTGGGGCTATAGCGTTTAAATCTGATCTGTGTCCTTGCTTGTCCCGGTTTTGGGTTTTTGACTGGTGTTTCTACTAAAACTGCACTGGTATCAAAGAATGCCTTAAGCATGGTCACACATGCCCCAGCAACAGCGGCATGTCCTGCACCATAGGCAGGGTGCATGGGAGACCCTTCAGGAAATGCCATTGGTAGTAGATAATTCTGTGAGCCAGAGCCATTTTGATTGGCTAGTTCCAAAATCGACTTGAGAGTACCGTTGCTTTCTAGTTCACGTTCAAACCTTCTAATGTACTTGATTAATGCTCTGGGTACACTAGCTTTAGCTTGATTAGGTAGCTCTTGAAATCGCCGTAATAGTTCAATCCGGGCTGCCAATGCCTCTGGTCGCAGGCGAATATGGTTATTGAACTTCTGGAAGCGAACAGCTTTGAGTGCTCGTGTCGCTACTTCGGTAACCAAAGTTAAGATGTGTGGACCGCCATAGAGGGCAAAACCACCAGCATTGCGACGGGTTGCTGGATTAGCTGCTGCCACACCACCCCCAGAAAGATGATCAAAAACGGGATCGAAGGGTGTTTGCATCCCCAGGAGAATGATGCAAGCGTTGAGATAAGGTTCATAAAGAGCGTCGTAATGAACATAGGTTGCTAAATCCCGGGGAGTGGAGATAAATCGACGAGCTGGACGATCTGGTAGCTTAGGGTTTTGATCATTCTCTAAAACATAGGTTTCTCTGTCTTGCTTAATTCCACGCTGAACCAAGACATAGTCTTCCATGTTGGTCATGTAATCTTGGCAGGGTGTTGCAATGGGAACCTTTTGATCAATTTGCAAAGCACCATAGGTAATTTTCCCCTCTGCAACGTTGCCACCACCATTGAGATCAACATTACCTATCAGTAGAAACTGAGAGAGATAGGGGCCGACTTCCACTCCTGGAGAAGAGCCTCGGAATACATTTTGCTCATCAAGCTTGCCTCTGGAATTTACCTTCCTCGGTCGTTCAGTTTGGTTGCGAATATAGTCGAGGGCATTGAGACGATTGATTGAACTCTCGATTTTGCTATTCGCTCCTCTTTTCTCAAAGTCATTGAGGGGCTGATCCCGCAGTATGGCTAATTCGTAGACCTCTGCTATCTCAAAAATTAGCTCTGGGTTAGCCTTACCGCTAGCATCCATTAACGGTGGTGCTGGAGGCATGGTAACCGCTTGTGGATCGGGTCCGTTTAGCTCAAAGACAACCCCTGCAGTTGGTGCTTGCCATTGTCTAAATTGCTCAAGCAGATCAGGGTTAGTCTCAGGTTTAATAGTGTAGTCTTGACCTGTAAATACTACCTCAAATTTGGCACCATGACGTACCCGATCAGAGAAGGGATCAATAAAGCCATCGTCCACTGCACGGCGAAACTCCACAAAATCCTGTGGGTCTTGTAGTAGCCCTGTATCAGGATTGTGAGGTAGCCCTTTGGTAAAGGACATAAAATACTGATCATCAGCATGTCGCTGTTCATCCCCATTGGCTTTATGGGTAGGATAGTCACGACTTCTGGCTAGTTTTGCAGCGTCAAGGCGAACGTCAAAAGACTTCTCTGAACGATTTGCCATGCTAATCTCCTTAGGGAAAAGAATTTTGATATGTTTTTAAGATGTCTATTCAAATCTAAAAAGTAATTTATGACTCTGACAGTACCCACAAGGGTACTTTTTTCAGGAAAAAAAATCGGTTGGTTTGTAAGGATTTAGCCGTTGGCCGTAGGCCACGCTACTTGAGGTGCTGTCAGCCGTCAGCCGTCAGCCGTCAGCCACAGGCTCACGCTAGGCGAACAGCTTAAAATAAACCTCTGCCCTTGAGAATTTTATAGTTCGAGATTAATGAGAATGAAAGTCTTGGAAAAAGCCCTACAACTAATCCTTAACAAAATACCAGTAGCTCAATTCTTCCAAAGAAATATGATTCTCTGGCTGTGGATCACGGAAATAGGAATGGATCGGAAGTAATTCCGCAGCAGGATTGGCTGATGCTTCAGAAACAATCTGTTTGATTCGACTCAAGTAGTTTAAAGCGGTGCTATCCCAGGTGTAATATTCCAAAACATACTGCTGACAACGTTTCTGTAACCTTTGCCACAGTTTTTGATCACAAAGTATTTCCCTGATGCCTCTAGCAATATCTGCTGTATTGTTGGGATCAACTAACATCCCATAGTCTTCATCCCCGACTTTTAAACTTTCACTGATACCACTATTTTTTGTTACCACTATCGGTAATCCAGCTGCTGCTGCTTCTAAAGGAGCAAGACCAAAGGGTTCAAACAGGGAGGTAAGAGTAAACACCGAACCACGCTGAGCAAAATACCGATAGGAGGCGGCTAATGCTGGTTGATCGGGTACTGAGAAAGCGCTAATTTTACCCCACAAATTTTTTTCTCGTACTACTTCCCGGATTGGACCTATTACTAGTTTTTCGGTCTGTTGATCGTGGACTTTTTCTTGCAAGGGGTTATCCAATCCACCAGTAATCAGCACCACATTGGCTTTCTGTTGCACTATCACATCATCAGCAAATGCTTGCACCAAACCTAGGAGGTTTTTCTTGGGATCTAAACGGCTGGATGCCAAGATAGCTGGTAGATTGCGCCGTGACTCACTGATGTCCCGGCGCAATCGCTCTTCAATCAGTTGATAAGTCGCTTGTTCATTATTAGCGATCGCATCGGAACCAAAAACAGAAGCATTCACTCCCGGTGCAATCACGGCAAATCGATGATCATCTTCTATATCCACTGCTCCACGATAAGCATGATGACTGTACTGTTGGAACCGCTCTTGTGCCGTATTAGTAATATTGAGGGCTGAGTGGTTCATGCTCAACCGTTCGGCTAGGATCCGGTATCGGAAATTGTAATAGTGATCAATTTCCGCCAGATTCTCTGGAGTGACGTGGAGTTTATCCATTTTTTGAGCCCCTAGGGAATGACCTGTGAAAGTAAAAGGTATCCCGGTCTGTTGCTCAATCAGCACTCCACACAGTCCCCCATCACTATAGTGGGTAGTCATGATATCAGGGAATCGACCTTCCTCTCGATAAAACTCCAGGATGTTTGGTACCCAGTCTTGGACGAGATAGGGCCATAACAACTCCTTGCGCAGGAACTCTTGTGGTCCGGCTGGCAATCGGATAATCCGAAGGTTGTCTACACTCCCATAGCCATCAAATTTCTCGGCAAATTCTGGCCAATCCGGATCAATGATGTGGCGGGTGAGAATATCTACTTGGTGACCTTGTTTTGCGATCGCATCTGCCACTTGCCTGACATAGACCAACTGACCACCGAAATCGGGATGTTCGCTAATGTAGCTATTTTTATGGTCAAAATTACCGTGAGGGTTGAGAAATCCAATGTGCATCACACTGACTCGAATAAAAACAAACTGTTACCAAACCCTGACAATTCCTAGGATTGACAATCCGGGTTGAGCTTGTTTTGGGGCTCTTATGTTAATTAAAAATTAAACTTATCATTTTATTATGAAATTGGGTGGTTTTCACGACACACTTAATACTTTTTAATGTTAAATTATATTAAGAAGCATCGGGAAACACGAGATCTGTTGCATAAATAGCCAACAACAGCGTGATAACTACCAAGAAATCCGGGAATGTGAGAGCCCCTTCTTTCTAAGGAGGGGATGAAACAGACGCGGCGGGTTTCAACCCGCCGTATCCATTCAAGTAAGTTATAATAAGTAAGGAGGTGATATAAATATGTACAGAACAATTCCAATCAAAGCGAAATTCACGGACGAAGAAAATGCTTTTTGGTTATTTCAGTGCGAACAGGCCAATAGTTTGTGGAATTGTGCCACCTATTACTCCAAGCAAAAACATTATAGTTGGTTGGAGCAGCAACCAGAAGCATTTACAACTTACTGGCGCGGAGACGATCTAAGGTACGGATGGAAAACGTACAAGTGCGCTGTGAAGTATGCTGAGCTATGTAAAAGCCTTAAAGAAAACCCTCATTACAAGGCGATGGCGGCTCAATCAGCGCAACAAAACCTCAAAACTGTAGCCGAGTCAATTGCTAGCTATAACCAATTAGTCGGCCTTTACTATAAAGGTCAGGTAGATAGACCAAAGCTGATCAGGTATCGCCAAAAAGGTGGTCTAGCTGCTGTTACCTTTCCTCGCCAGGCACTTACTTACAAAAAAGGTTTATTTTATCCGTCTATTAGCAAAGAAAGTAAGCCAGAATTACTTACTGAAATCACCTTAGAGCCACCATGGTTCATAGATCCAGACTGGGTAAAAGAGGTAACCATTCGCCCATATCTAGGACAGCTCTGGATCGATTGGGTTATTGATAATGGAAAGCAACCAGTAGAACAAAATTCTAATTTAGATTATTCTCAAGCTTGGAGCTTTGATCATGGTGGAGATAATTGGCTGACCGGAGTTTCAACTCATGGGAAAAGCCTAATTATTGATGGCAGAAAGCTCAAATCTCTGAATCAGGGTTATGCCCGGTTGGTTGCTAAGTACAAAGCCGGAAAGCCTGAGTTTTATTGGGATGCGAACCTGGATAGGGTTCAAAGAAAACGCAATAACCAGATGCGTGATGGGATCAACAAGGCTGCCCGTTTTATTATCAATCGGTGTTTGAGTGATCGTATTGGAAATCTAATTATTGGGTGGAATGAACGACAAAAAGATTCAATAAATATGGGGCGACGGGGAAATCAAAACTTCGTCGTAATTCCCACTAAAAGACTCATTGAGCGATTAAAGCAACTAGCCTGCGAATATGGAATAAAACTAACAGTTACCGAAGAAGCGTACACCAGTAAAGCGTCTTACCTAGATGACGACAGCCTCCCAAAACATGGTGAAAAACCCCAAGGATGGACACCGTCAGGAAAACGGGTAAAGCGTGGAATGTACAAAACTTCTTTTGGTGACCTGGTAAATGCGGATTGCAATGGTGCCGCCAATATCGCCAGGAAAGTAGCCACACAGTTAGGTCTCGACCTTACCAAGGTGGGTAGAGGGAGCTTGACACTCCCACATCGATATGATCTTTTTGGATCTCTGTCTAGATCATATCGAACAAGATGTGGAGCGGCACGGTTTCAACCTGCCGCGTAACAACCTTGTAGAATCCCCCGTGTTTCAACCGGGGGAGATGTCAAGATAGTTACCTCCTAAAAACTGACTTTTACAAAAGGTCTACGGTTAAGGCAGGGACGTTATTCGTAATCAATCGTAAACAAATTCAGGAGAGGTAAGACATTCTATGGTTAGTTCTATGGTTAGTTCTATGGTTAGTGAAGCAAAGACCCAATCTCCTCACCATGTGGTCATTGTTGGTGGCGGATTTGGTGGACTCTATGCTGCTCAGGCTCTGAGAAAGGCACCAGTGAAAGTAACTCTAATCGATAAACGGAACTTTCATTTGTTCCAGCCCCTACTCTACCAAGTGGCTACCGGGGGCTTATCCGCTGGTGATATTTCCTCACCCCTGCGGGCAATCCTGAGTCACCAGAAAAATACTCAAGTGCTGATGGGGAAAGTAATTGGTCTTGACCCCAACCAGAAAACCGTTCAACTAGCAGACAAAGAAATATCTTACGACTCCCTGATCGTGGCCACTGGCGTTAGCCACCACTACTTCGGTAATGATCAATGGGCAAAAGACGCTCCTGGTTTGAAAACCATTGAAGATGCCCTAGACATTAGACGTCGCATTTATTCTGCCTTTGAAGCGGCAGAAAAAGAAACTGACCCCGAGAAACGTCGCGCTTGGTTGACCTTTGTGTTGGTAGGAGGCGGACCAACTGGAGTGGAATTAGCCGGGGCGATGGCAGAGTTGGCCTACAACACCTTAAAAGATGACTTCCGCGATATTGATACGTCCGAAGCGAGGATTGTGCTGTTGGAAGGGATGGATCGGATTTTGCCTCCTTACCCACCGGAGTTATCAGTAAAAGCCCAAAATTCTCTGGAACGGTTAGGGGTGACAGTACAGACAAAGACTCTAGTTACTAATATTGATAATGATATAGTTACCATGCGTCGAGGAGAGCAGGTAGAGGAAATTAACGCCAAAACTGTTCTGTGGGCAGCAGGGATGAAAGCATCTGCCATGGGCAAGGCGCTAGCAAAGGCTACTGGTGTCGAGTTAGACCGGGCTGGACGGGTGATAGTACAACCGGATATGAGCTTGGCAGGACATCCGGATATTTTTGTGATTGGTGATTTGGCGAATTTCTCTCATCAAACCGGTAAGCCCCTACCAGGAGTTGCGCCAGTGGCGATGCAACAAGGCAAGTATGTCTCTACTCTGATTCAGAAGCGCCTCAAGGAGGAGACAGTAGCGGATTTCCATTATCAGGATTATGGTAATTTAGCGGTGATTGGACGGAATGCCGCAGTAGTGGATTTGGGGTTTGTTAAGTTCTCTGGTTTCCCCGCTTGGCTAGCCTGGATTTTTATCCACATCTTCTTCCTGATTGAATTTGATAATAAGTTGCTGGTAATGATTCAGTGGGCATGGCATTACCTTACCTTTAAGCGCGGGGTTCGTTTGATTACCAACCTTGAGGAAGAACCAGCAGGGAATTTCGAGGAGAGAAGAGATTATCGGACGCCGGTACAGGTGTAGGGGTTTAGGGATTAGGGATTTAGGTAAGCTATCAGCTTAAGCGCTACGCGCACGCTACTTGAGGTGCTATCAGCTATCAGCTTTTACATAAAATAAACTGACGGCTGACCGCTGACCACTGACGGCTGACGGCTGACCACTGACCCTTACACTAGGCATTAAGTACTAAAACCATTAACCTAAACTTTAATCCCTAATACCATTAACCTGATCCATGAGTCAGATTTCCTCTAAAGCATCTACTCCTTCGTCAATTAATCTATTGGAGCAACCAGCCGCTTGGCTGTACAGTTTCTGGAAATTTTCTCGTCCCCATACGATTATTGGGACGAGTTTAAGTATTTTTGCCCTCTATCCCATTGCCGTTTCCATGACTAACAGTGGTTGGACTTGGCAAGGATTCGGTCAACTGCTGGGAGCTTGGATTGCTTGTTTGTGCGGTAATGTCTATATTGTAGGACTAAATCAAGTCCACGATGTGGAGATTGACCGGATTAATAAGCCCCATCTTCCCATTGCTGCAGGGGAGTTTTCTCTGCAACTAGGTCAGGGGATTGTGGCGGTAACTGGTATCCTAGCGCTAGTGTTTGCTTGGTTATTGGGACCTTGGTTGTTGTTGATGGTCAGTATTAGTTTGGCAATTGGTACATGCTATTCCTTGCCACCGATCCGGCTAAAGCGGTTTCCCTTTTGGGCAGCGCTATGTATTTTTTCAGTACGGGGAGCAATCGTTAATTTAGGTCTGTTTGTACACTTTAGTTGGGCATTGCAACAGGGACAAGTGATGATGCCCACCGCAGCAGTGTGGGCATTGACCTGGTTTATCTTAGTCTTTACCGTTGCGATCGCAATATTCAAAGATGTCCCAGATATCGATGGGGATAAGCTTTTCAATATCACTACCTTTACCATCCGCCTCGGTAAATTGGCGGTATTTAATATAGCACGGGGAGTAATTACTGCTTGCTATCTGGCGATGGTGCTAGCTAGTCTGCTGCTCCTCGGTTCAGTAAATATCCTCTTCTTGGTAGGAACCCATCTGGTGGCATTAGCAGTAATGTGGTGGCGCTCTTACCAGGTAGACTTGGAGGATAAAAATGCGATCGCTAGTTTTTATCAGTTTATCTGGAAACTCTTTTTCCTGGAATATTTGATTTTCCCAGCGGCTTGTCTTTTTAGACTATAGGGTTTCTCAATCAATCGAATCAACAGCGCGTCAGCCGTCAGCCGTCAGCCGTCAGCCGTCAGCCGTCAGCTGTCAGCCGTCAGCCGTCAGCCGTCAGCCGTCAGCCGTCAGCCGTCAGCCGTCAGCCGTCAGCTTATTTTATTCAAAAGCACCTCAAGTAGCCTGCCCGTAGTGCATAAGCTGATAACTGATAGCTAATAGCTGATACGCGACACGCTGATACGCGACACGCTGATAGCTGAATACTTACAAAAAAATAGCCGTAGAAATACTATCCACGGCTATTTCAACTCCACAATAAGTCCGTTGAAATTGTTGTTAGGTGCGCTGCATCGCTATGTCACTCAGTTCCCAAACCTAACCTGATGTGATCCTATTTGAGCAGACTGTAACCTTTAAATGGGGGGGAAACCCCCTTTCAAGGGTATGTTTTTTAGATTTCGGCATTCGCCTAGGTATTATTCAACAGAAATACATTTTGAAACCCAAACCCCAGCAAGGATTTGAGTATTAAAAAAAAATCATTAAGTGACTACTTCTGCTTAATAGCTATCGCCTGATGGGGCGATAGCTATTAAGAAACACATTTTGAAACCCAAACCTCAGAAAGGATTTGATATTTCTTGGAAAAATGTGTTTCTGACTACTGTTGGTAGTGGCCATCCCCGAAGCGTCAGGGGCTGAGATATTGTACCAACTTGAAAATTATGTGTAATGGTCGGGGAACTATTGACTTGGAAACTTTGGGGATAGTCACACAGAGCAACTGTTGGAGTACTGAAATTCATTTTGTAGACTGGCGTTACCCAGGTTGTTTTCTACTGGCGGCACCATGACTTACCAGCGCCCGGGACGGAGCTCCCTAAATTAAATAGTAGTCAGAAACAGGAAATTTATCAAATGTGTTTGATAACAGTAAAATAACTATTGTGCATTAACGCCGAGTTAGAGCAATTCCCTGTGAACAAAAATCGTCCAATTGCTTATCAACAATGGTTACGGGTGGTTATCAAAAAAATGCCTCATTTAAGTAAACCACAAGCAGTAGTATTAGGAATGTGGAGCTTTGCGATTGCCATGACTCATCATTGTGGTTTATCTACTGCGGTTGTGTTTTTGGGGGAAATTCTAGAGCAACCAGAGAAAACGATCCGAGAAAGATTAAGGCAGTGGTACAATGGTAGGGTCGATAAAAACGGAATAAAACGAAGGTAAATCCAGGTCGAAAATAGCTTTGTACCATTGTTACGCGCTTATATTAAGTTGGTGGTCATCAGAGGAAAAAAGTTTAGTATTAGCTGCGGATGCTTCTACATTGGTAGCGCGTTTTACTTTATTAGTTATTAGTGTGGTTTATCGAGGTTGTGGAATCCCTGTAGCGAGCGAAAATACTCAGAGCAAACGAAAAAGGCAGTTGGAAACCCTACTGGCTCAAACTCTTAGATTCTCTTCAAGAGGGTGTTCCTTCCGACTGGTTGGTGATTGTCACTACAGACAGAGGTTTATACGCTGATTGGTTGTATGAAGCGATTGAACAATTGGGTTGGCATCCATTTATGCGTATTAACCATCAAGGATATTATCAATCCTCACCACAGGAACAATTTGTTCCTCTTTCAGGATTAATTACTCAAGTGGGGCAATCTTGGAGTGGAAGCGATGCAGCGCGGTCTTGGGGAGGCAGCGCGGTCTTGGGGAGGCAGCGCGGTCTTGGGGAGGCAGCGCGGTCTTGGGGAGGCAGCGCGGTCTTGGGGGTTTCCCCCACTCGCGCTTTGCCGTGGTCCCCCCCACTCGCGCTTTGCCGTGGTTCCCCCCACTCGCGCTTTGCCGTGGTTTCCCCCACTCGCGCTTTGCATCAAGACAAGGTAACTTGTTTGAAAACCAACAGTCTGTCTTGCACTCTTTTAGCTCAATGGGATTCTGGCTATGCCGATCCTTGGCTAATAGTAACAGATTTGAGTCCTCAACAAGCACAAAGAAAGTTGGTATGGTATGCGCGGTTGGATTGAATGTCTTTTCAAGGATATCAAACGAGGTGGTTTTGGTTGGCATCACACTAAAATGAATGACCCTGGCCAAAAGGCCACGCTACGCGAACAACGCGCAGAACGTCTCTGGTTAGCCAT
>NZ_JAAHFZ010000087.1:2244-20168 GCF_010672795.1 Moorena sp. SIO1G6 | reverse complement strand
CTGCTCTAGTATCATGACCACCAACTGCTCCGTTGTCAGTTGCTTGAGTTGGGGGGGAGCTAGTTTTTCGGGTTTCGGTTTTTCGCTCATGCCGTCACCATACCGGATTTCTTGATTTTGTCAACCCTCTCACCTGAATTCTTACAATTATCCCAGCTGCTAAATTACTCGGATAAAAATAGCAATTCTCTTCTTTTTTTCGCCGACGGTGCCGCCGCTGCATTACTAAAAAAAGGAGAGTCTAGCAACAAAATTCTATCCTATTATGGTATAACTGATGGCAAATTAGCTGATTTGGTTCGAGTTCCCTTGGGGGGGACAAAATTGCCTGTAAAAAATGAAAATATTGACTTAGCACTTAATTATGTCAAAGTAGAGGATCGCCATCAATTAGAACAAACTTTATCACAAATCTATTTAAACAATTACAAAAAAGTAATCACCACTGCATTGCAAAAAAGTGGATTCTCTCTAAATCAAATAGATTTTTTATTTACCAATCAGATCAAAAAAAGCTTATTAGCTAAGCTTCTTGACGTACTAAACTTAACTGAAAATAATACATTTATATCCTTAAAAAACTGCGGCCATTTGGGATCAACAGATACTTTATTGGGTTTGGCTAAGACTATAGAATTGCAGAAAATAAAGCCTGGTAATTTAGTAGTTTTAGCCAGTAGTGCTGCCGGGTTTTCCTGGGGAGCAACTGCGATTAAATATTAAAATAATCATTATTAAACTAATTTTAACTTCTCTCGGCTATCCTAGACGGATTACAGTAAATGAGTAGTTTAAATGAGCTTACCCCCTTAAATAGCAAGGGATTAAACAAAATAAAAAGCCATTGTATTGATGCAGTCGCTCATGGGGTAAACTCCCATGAGCGCGCTGTATCGCTTTTATTAAAATTGCATTTTTAAACACTTAAAAAGCAGGAATTTCCTGTAGGGTGGGCAGTGGATCACACGATCCCAAACCTGGCCATCAGGTAGCTAGGCACTGCCCACCATCGAATTAATCATAATCGTTATACTTCTCAAAATGTCAAATCGAACCTATGGAATTATCGGCACCGGAGCTATTGGCGGATTCTACGGTGCCAAACTGCAAAAAGCAGGTCATCAAGTCAGCTTTTTACTCCGGAGCGACTACCACCATGTCGCGGAAAACGGTTTAATTATAAAATCAGTAGATGGTGATTTTACTCTGCCGGAAGTCGATGCCTATAACGATGTTAAAAAAATGCCCAATTGCGATGTAATCGTAGTAGCATTAAAAGCAACGCAAAATGATGTGTTGGCAGATCTATTACCGCCCTTAATAAATGAAAATACCGTAGTGTTGCTCTTACAAAACGGCATAAATTGCGAACCAGAAATTGCCAATATTATAGGAAATAATACCCTAATCAGTGGGTTGTGTGTTATCTGTTCTAATAAAGTAGGGCAAGGCCAGATTCACCACATCGACTATGGTAGTATTATCATAGGGCAATATGCTGCCAATTATCAAGCGGCTGGCATTACAGAAGAAATCAGTGAAATTGCTAGGGATTTTGAAACTGCAGGGATTACTATTGAATTGAGCGAAGATTTGCTGTTAGCTAGGTGGAGAAAGTTAGTTTGGAATATTCCGTATAACAGTCTTTCCGTAATTTTAAATGCTAGAACCGATGAAATTATGGCCAATGCTGATACGCGGCGTTTAGCAGAACAAATAATGGGGGAAGTGCTAGCAGGGGCAAAGAGTTGCGGGCGGATACTAGGCGACTGCGTTATCCAAAAAATGCTCGACCATACCGAAAATATGAATTCTTATTTAACCAGCATGAAACTGGATTATGATGGAAAAAGACCCTTAGAAGTTGAGGCAATTGTCGGCAATCCTTTGCGGATGGCAAAGAAAGTAGGAGTTGATTTGCCCATGATTTCTATGCTTTATCGACAGTTGAAGTTTTTGGATATTAGGAATCGGCTAGGCACTGGCCACCATAGCTAAGCATATGCGCTACGCGCACGCTAAGCGAACAGCCGTCAGCGGTCAGCTGTCAGTAAATAATGTAGGGTGGGCAGTGCATCAGACAGATTCCAAACCTTGCCATTAGATTGATAAGCACTGCCCACCATAGGATCAATCATAAGTTTATGTAGGGTGGGCAGTGCATTAGACAGATTCCAAACCTTGCCATTAGATTGATAAGCACTGCCCACCATAGGATCAATCACTCCCGACTCCCGACTCCCTAAACAGTCACCGAAGGTTTACTGCTGACATTTTCCACTAAATTGTCAGCAATCCCACTCTCAGGAAATGCGCGCTTAATCACATAGGATTCTAACAATGTGCGCAGCCAACTTGGGCACCAGCGACGCTGACAGAACTCCAATAACTTTCTCTCGAAACTACCTTCTTGAGTTGACCACTTAGCCGGGAGTTGACGATTCTCAATCACCCACCTCCAAATCGACCACATTGAAGGATCATCTTTCGCCAAATTCCACTTTTTGACTTGACGATTGAACACATCTCGTACAGACTGTTCATTCCATTTAAATACATAAAATGGCACATCATCCTGGTCAAACCGAGTGATCTGTCGAGGATTGAGGAAAGTGATTCTAGATTTAGGTTCCAGGAAAATTGTCTCGCCTAAGTCCGTTGCCTGCATACATAAATCAGTATGACTCGCCAAGCTATCAAAGACTTCATCCAGTACAATAGACTTGATCATAGAATGACGAGCTAGGATACAATGAAACTCAATAGAATCTACTGGGGTACGATGTAAATCCTGCTCAACATCCCGTAATTTAGTAGCGTAGAGCAACTGCTTTTGCTCAAACCACTTTTTACCATGCTTTCTTTGGTGAAACTTGGTTTTAATCCCAGCAACATGTACCTCAATATCCGGAGAGCCTGGTTGCCCCTGTAAAATTAGAGGAGCAACGATACCAGCTTGCTCTTGTTCAGCACACTCAACCAAACGTTTTAACCAACCAGGCTCTACAATCACATCATTGTCAATGAAAACAATGTAATCCGCATCCTTAACAAACGGTAGAGCTATGTTACGAGCAACATTAGATCTCAAATAGCGTCCGCGATGGATCAAACTCATGAATTCGTGTTTATCTGCCTGCTGTTGCAGATACTCATGCACTGAGGATGGACCGTTGCCATCTACATAGATTAGCTCAAACGGATAAGAGGAATAATCAGTAATAATACTGTCTAGGGAAGGCTTTGTTAAACTAAACCGCTCCCTCTGAGTCACGATTAATGTTACCTTAGATAAACCCATAAGCTGATAGATTAACCACGTTATGATTTGGTTCAAGTCTATCAGTTACAAGCAAAAAAAGCCCACTACTTTAGTATTACTGAATCAATAAATTCTGGATAATTATAGCCGTTCTTATCGTAATTCTGACTCCCCATCTCCCTATCTCCCCATCAGGGTAGGTTTTTTACTTTGACCTCAGGTGTGGGGTGACCGGGTGTGGGGTGACCGGGTGTGGGGGATAAGAAAGCGATGCAGCGCTTTTTCAGGTGCGACCCGTGGCGAATTTAATTCTTAATAGGTCAAGCGCACCTAAGTTGTTTTCCTTTTCTTATCCCTGTGTACCGCCCCCGACCGGTCAGGGGTTGGGGGTGGGTTTGACCCAAATGTAAAAAACCTACCCAAGTGAGCTACTCCCTACTCCCTAGTAAATTCGCCCATTCTCGATTCTAAATTCTAAATTCTAAATTCTAACTTCTAACTTCTAACTTCTAACTTCTAAATTCCCCACACCTCCCACACCTCCCACACCTCCCACACTTCCCTATCTTTCCCGACTCCCGATTCCCGACTCCCGATTCCCGACTCCCTACTCCCTACTCCCTACTCCACTAGTAACTTTATGGTTCTCTGCTGGGGTTTGAGCCACAGGAGTATCTACCGCTGAATACCCCCTCCCAGTATCCACCGGAACAGGGGGTTGTAGCTGCTTGATATCGTTGATAACTGCTCCCAACAGTACCTCGTTTTCATCTAACTCTTCGATTACCTGAGATAAAATACTTCCCTGGGTATAGCCTGGTCGAGTAACTAACACAATCCCATCAGTAAATGGTTGTAGTAATAGGGCATCATTACAACGGGAGAGACTAGGCGAATCAACTACAACAAAATCAAAGCGACCACGAGCATCTTCCAGCAAATGCTTCATTTCACTCGATTCTAGGATCCCCGCAGCTTTGCGCAGGGGCCCAAGACTAGGGAGAATGTAGAGATTTTCAAAATCTTGGGCTAAATGAATACATTCACTCTTAGAGCCATAGAAGCGCAAAGGTTCCAGTGGAGCGTCCATCAGGTGAATCACTTCTTGAGCTTGAGCTACAGAATGCGATCGCAAATCCCCTTCTACCAACAGAGTACGCATACCGGCTTGGGCAGATGCGATCGCTAAATTGTAAGCCACGATCGTCTTTCCTTCATTCCCTGCCGTACTAGTCACCAACACCACTTTTACCGCAGGTTCCTCCCGCAGACGAAGATTAGTGCGGAACCGTTCGTAGAACTCCAACTCCAAAGCCTCTGGTTGGGTTATTATCGCAGCTTCACCCCGGTAGGACTTGAGGCCGATTGTCGGTAAATCCCCCAGTAATGGCACACCATTGTCCCGAAGTATGGGCTTAACATCCTCTGGCGTGTATAAAGTATTATCCAGGGTTGATAGCAGCAGAATCACACCAGCACCTACAACAATACCGATTACACCACCTATTGCCAAAGTAACGATCGGATTACTTTCTGTCTGGGCCTGAAGTGCTCTCGGTTCTGAAATCCCAGCGATCGCAAGACTACTCTCAGTCTCCGCCTCTGCTATTTTGCTATCTGCTAATGCCGCCTGCAACCGATTGTAAAATTCCTGCTTAAAAGCAACTTGCTGAGCCAGTCGCCCTCGCTCCAGCTGCTTATTGGGCAGCTGCTGATATTGCTGTCTTAGTTCTTTTTCCGTTCTTTGGGTAGCTGCCAACTGCCGTTGAAGTGATTCCCGCTGGGTTTGCAGAGCTACCAACTGATTAGCCAGTGCCTGCCGTGCTGGGTCCAGGGTACTGTCTTGGCGGATTTGACTGGGCAATGGAGAGGTAAACCCATTACCACCGAGAACTTCAGCCGCACGTGCCTGAAGTAAGGTCTCATAAGTCTGTTGCTGTTTGCGCAACTCAATCATAGTTGGATGTTGCGGACGCAACTGCCCCTTGAGCAGTTCCATCTGTGTCTCAGTATCCAGAATCTGAGCTCGCAGACTAGCAATAATCGGGTCAGCACTAAGGGCAGAAGACGTGTAAGCTTGGTCAGGGGTCAAACCTAGCCGTTCGATTAGGCTAGAATATTGAGCCTCAACCCCCTCTAGCTGTATCTCGAGACTACGTTGTTGCTGTTGGCTACCAGTAATTCCACCCACTAACGTCCCATCTTGAGCAGCAAATAAAGCTGGTCCTTGTAGGCGGTCATACTGTTCCAGTTTTTGTTCCGCTTCCCTTAGTTCCGCCTCCGCCTTAGGTAAACGTTCTTCTATCACTTCAATAATCCGTCTTAGTTGTGATGTGTTGATAAAACGGCTCTGTTCCACCATTTTCTTCATCAGCATGTCAACGATGGCTGCAGAAATTTCCTTATTCTTATCCCTATAGATTACCGAAATAAATTGTGCTCCTTCTGCTTTTGGCAATTTCACCTGTGTATTTTTAACAATGTCTTTGGAGCTGACTTGCATCCCAGCTGCTACTTCCTTCACCACATTGTCTGCCAGCAGCGTTCCCTGTGTCAGCACTTGTTTACCTTGTTCTGAAATCTGTACCCCTGTCTGGGAAAATACTTTCACAGGAGTGGTATATATCAAGCGACCTTCAGCTCGGTAAATCGGAGGTGGCGTTGGCTGTATAGCCACAATCCCGGATATGCCAGTAATCAGGAAAAACGTGGCAAAGCCGATTAACTTATGCTGATTGAGAGCAATCAGGTAACGTGTGACAAAAGGGGGAGTCATAAGTTGTTTCCGCTATTGTTAAGGCAGCAGTCATAGAAAAATCCTGTAGCCTATTCCTATTTTTACCGCTGAGTCAACAGGGACTCTGAGCACCAGTTACAAACCGAGACAGGTAGTGGAGTTTTCTGTCCATTCATTAAGGTATCCGGAGATTTTCGTGCTGTCGATGGAAAAGCTAACACACCAGGGGAGAGGTACCATGGATTTCTGCTCCTGTCATACCCAAACCTTATCAAAACAGTTCTGGTATTTCCTCAAAAAACCTCCGGAATCCCAGAAAATCGTTGAAGGGTCGAGTCACTAGACTCAGAGCGGCAGAAATCTTAGCAACAAGACTTCGACCCACCACGATCACATCTTCATCTTGAAGTGGCACGTTTTGGGAAACATCACCCTTTAGTAGCTTTTCTCCGTCTAGTTTTTGAGTCACCGCTTTGCCCTGTTCTGGATCAAAACGAATTAAGGCAATGCTATCCAAGTCAGCATCATCTGGGTTAGGAGAAATTGCTGTTAAGGCATCAATAAACGTACTACCATTAGCTAATGTCAAGTTGCCAATCGTCCCATTAGGATAGCTCAACACTCGAACGCTGATTTGTTGTTGAGCTAGGTTAGAACGAGCTACCAGCTGCCTATCATAATCGGTAGTATTACCCACCTCCAACTTTCGCACAATAATAGCATCCCCATCCCGGAGGTTCAATTCCGATGGAGTTGTCCCATTTTGCAGCGGTGTCAGCAAGTCAATTTCTCGCTCAATGATAGAATTATTCACCACCGACTTACGACGAATCAAAATAGTCCGCAAATCAGCAATGGTAGTCGTACCACCCGCAGCAGTAAGGGCTTGATTCGGTTGAGTTCCTGCTGGCAGGGGGTAATAGCCTGGTCGAAACACCTCACCACTCACCGTAATCTGAACAGCCGGTGTACTCAGTAGGCTCACAACTACTTCAGGATCAATCACAAATTCATTTAAGACCTTTTGAATTAAATCTTGAGCCGCCTCTAGAGTAAGTCCCACCACTCGTAGCTTACCGAACAGCGGTACCACAATATTTCCGTCAGAATCAATAGCACTTTGAAAAGCCAGATTCGGAAAGTTTGTCACACTCACTGCGATTACATCTTCTCGCCCTAGGTAGTGGCGATTAAATTCATCAGATGGACTCACCTGTGACAGAGTCTCTGGGTAGCCCAAAGGAGGTAACATTTCCTCCAACTGTTCCAATGGATTCTCCTCTGAGACCGGTTCAGGGTTGCTCAACGGTGGTGGCGGTGGCAACGTTTCCGTTACCTTTATGGTCTCAGGAGTGGTCTCAGGGGTGGTCTCAGGGGTTTCCAGTTCAGTCCTTTCCCTTTCCCCTGATTCAACAGTTTCCGTTGTTTCCCGTTCCATGGAACTAAACGTAGGCAACTGAGCGCGATCGCTAATCCCATCCCCAAGATTTTGCACCGATGTCGGTAAATTTCCGACAAGCTTAGCCCAACCAGGGCTAAGCCAGACTCCAGAACTAACCAGCCATAATAATACGGTACCCCCAAACAAAGATAAAGTAAGAACTTGGTTGCCAAACCTGTGGGTGTCAGTTGTCATGTTCCAATGGTCAAATATAATCTCAAGTCTGAAATCTCAAGTCTGAAGTGGCAAGTCTAAAATGATAAGTCTGAAGTGGCAAGTCTGAAGTGGCAAGTCTGAAGTGGCAAGTCTGACGTTTAACTTCTAGTTGTGGATAAACTTTTTAGTCAACCCTAAGTGTTCCAGCAATAAATCCATTTCATCCTTTATCCTTGATCCCTCATCCTTGAGCCTTCATCTTGAATCCTTCATTCTTCATCCTTCATCCTTGAGCCTTCATCTTTGATTGTTGATCCTTCATACTTTGTATACTACTAGCTTCCTCAGCCAAAGGATCGCTCATCAAAGCAGTTTGAATCATTTTACTGAGAGATTCGGCTATTGGCCTAGAATTTTCAATATCACCCAAAGGTTCTATGGGAATTTGGATATTCACCGCAACCCAAGGCACCCGTTTGCGATGTAACTGGGCCAGTTGATCAACCCAGAACCAACGGCTAGGAGCAGGATTACCACCCTCTGGCCAGGCATACCATTGTACTATCGCGAAGGTTTGCCGCTGATTCCAGGCACGAAAGAAACGGGCGTTAACAACACTTTTGGGGTGGGTTTTGGGATTGGTTGTGATGGTCGGATCAGCCTGGGTCTTCCCCTCAACATCAGATGTGTTGACCACAAACTTGATTTGGCTATAAGAATCGCTCTTCCATTGTCCCGATCTTTGTCTCATAAATCCGCTAATATCTTCCCATTCTACCTGTGGCTGGGATTTAGGACCATTTTGGGGAAGCAAAAATAACCACACTGGTTTTTGTTGATCCTGCTCTATGAACTGCAAAGACCATTTATGGCCGCCAATCCTGATGGTTTGTTGCTTAACAGTTTGCCAGTCAGATAGTTCTATTCCTGTCTTGCGGATAGCTTTTATCTTTTGGAGGTTAGTCACTGGTGGCCGTTTTGCCCAAGGCCAGTTTCCTGTCCAGTAACCCGGTACTGCTCCCATTATTACCAAGACTAACAGCAACACCAGTAAGACTCCCCTGGAGATTTGCCAGGGCTGGATTAACTTTATTAAACTTACTGATTTCATCATTCTATAGCCTTTATCAGACTTATGAGGTACACATAATTTTTTTCCCTATTCCCTGTTCCCAGATCCGCTGTTCCCTAAAATCCCAAAATTGTGTACCTCACCCAATTAAAAACTATAACGTTTAATCTTCATTGTTAGCCAAGGGAGTCAAGTTTGGTGTCTGAGGGAAAGTATTTTTCAATGAACTTCATTAATAGAACCAGCATCACTAACATCATGGCTGAATAGAGGTCACCGCCCCAGCTTTCATGGAGCCAATGAAATGCGTTATCTTGTCCACTGCCATGGAAAAAGGTAAGCACACTATTGCGGACAATATTAGCACTAACACTTATAACCACCGCACCAGATAACAGCCAAATAGTCTTTAGGCGTGACTCAATAGCACCGCTCCAGTAAAGCAACATCAAACTCACATACAGGCAAGTAAATAACATCTTAAGACCAGCACAGTGGGGCGCTACCTCAACAATTCGTTCACTTACGAACAAGTTAATCCCTTCCAGTCTGACATTCATCCCAAACTGAGTCAGAATAAAGGCAGCCATGGCAGCAATAAAGCGTTGTAGGGGCAAGATATAAGGTTCAATCAAATAGGGAACTGCTGTTGGAGTTGCCAAAGCCACTAGCAGCAGGGGAAAACTTTGTAGCTTAAAGCCACCAATCCCTTTTAACCATAGGCTCATACCAGCTAAAACCATGGGAAACGATAAATTTACCAGTTCTGATTGACCGCTAAGATAGCTTACTGCTCCAATTATCAGTAAGACTACACCAAAGGGATGGGCTGTATCAGTCAGCTTATGCCACCGTCGTCGGTTCGTCCAGACAATATGGGCAGCAAACGGTAGCCCAATCAAACCATGGCTAAAGTATTCATGGGTAATGCTGATACTTTTGTTGAGCCAGCCATTATACCAATGCATCAGCACAGGACCATAAATAATGACTAGTAAAACGATGATACAACCGTCCAGTAGATAGCGATCAATGGCAATAGGAATTTTGCGTCCAATTTGCATAGTTTAATGATTAATAACTAATGGCTCAAGCACGCCTAATAAATTAGCTAACCCATCAACAACCTGCTCAATCTGCTCCTTGCTCAAGTTGGGATAAATTGGTAGAGATAAAATCTCATTGCACAGAGCTTCGGCATGGGGAAAGTCACCGGCTTGATATCCCAAGTATTTGTAAGCTGGCTGGAGATGGCAAGGAATTGGATAATGAATACCGGTTTGAATTCCCACTGAGGCCAGAGCATCCTGGATGCTCTGTCGGTTAAAGGGACATTGTTGACCCACCCTAATCACATAAAGGTGGTAGACATGACCTGACCCGCTGTGGTTTTCTATGGGCACAATCCCGTGACCTTCCAAAGCCTTGAGTAGATTGTCGTACTGCCCAGCTGCCCAGTAGCGTGACTGGTTCCACTCAGTCAAATAAGGCAGTTTGACATTGAGGATAGCAGCTTGTAACGTGTCTAAACGGCTATTTTTGCCGATATCGGTATGAAAATATTTGCGAGGTGCCCCGTAATTGCGAAGCGATCGCACTTTTTCTGCCACAGTAGCATCATTAGTGATTACCATGCCACCGTTACCAAAGGCACCCAAGTTTTTACTGGGGTAGAAACTAAATGCTGCCGCCTTGCCCACAGAACCAGCATAATAATCCTCTCGCTGTGCTAAGTGAGCTTGTGCTGCGTCTTCAAAAATCAGTAAGTTGTGGGCATCAGCAAATGCGATTAACTCACTCGGGGATACCATCTGACCGTAAAGGTGCACAGGGACAATTGCCTTGGTTTTGGCTGTAATGGCTTGTTTGGCAATATTGAGATCAATTAGGGCAGTAAGGGGGTTGCAATCCACCAAAATTGGCGTAGCACCAGCAGCTATGATCCCAATCACTGTAGCGATAAAAGTGTTAGCAGGACAAATCACTTCATCCCCAGCACTAATGCCACAGGCTTGTAATCCGAGTGCGATCGCATCGGTGCCAGATCCCACCCCGATACCGTATTGGACACCACAAGCAGCCGCAAATGCTGTCTCAAAATTCATCAAGGCTTTACCAAGAACAAAATCTCCCTGCTGCACTACAGATTGAATTGCCTGGTCTAGCTCAGTTTGAATAGGTCGGTGTTGTTGAGCTAGTGAAACGAAGGGAACTTTGACCGGAACTTGGTAACTCATCTATTTGTATAGGAATTGATAGTACACTGTATCAGGGTTAACAGCAAAGATTCACATCATTCTTCTCTTCTTGAATGTAAGTCGAATTCCACATGAGTTAACACACTATAACTGTCAAGATTTCGTAAAGTTTTAGCCACTGGTAGGAGTGAGGAATTGGGGCTTTGACCATAGCAGAAGTTCACTGACTCTCGGAACATGGTATATAGATAAAGCGATCAGCCAATGAGGTGTAAGCTTAAGAGTTTTCGTGGTTTGTCCGCCATTGTCCCATCCCCGGTTTACCCATCCCTACCGTTCTTGATTACAGCGTTCCCAAAACCATCGTGGCATGACACATCATCACCAAAAACCATCAAACATCTTACCCAAAAGTGGGCTTTTACTTTACTTTAGGGGGAATTGGGTAAGATTTTATGGTTCTGAATTCCTCTGGTTTACCAAACTTAGTCATGAAGGAGTGCTGAGTACAGAGTGTGGTGAATATCCCCTGCTGACCAATCCGGTTGCTTCGCGCTTATTCGTTGGACTAAGCACCGTGCTGTTGCGGACGCTTATTTTTGTAAGCCTGGGTCTTATCTTCCCTTTTCTTTACCATTTCTTCACAAATTTCTTCACAAAGTCTTTACTGATTTTTTATTTTGGGCTAACCACTTAAGTCAAGATAGTTAGGAGACCCCTTTCCTTGATAGCCTGATTCCAAATCCATGTTTATAGCCCCCTATCTTGATGCACTAGCTGATGGGGGTTTCCACATTATTTACCAAAACTAGCTCCTAGGTAGGTAAGGGATTTCAGATTTCTCGATAGAGTGTTATAATAATTTTACATTTTCACATTTGATTAACATAATCTTTAAAATTATATAATTGAAAATTAATAGCTGTTTCTGATAAGCTTTCCGGTAGTTCCTTTAGAAAAACAGGTAGTGGGGCATGGTAACATAGCTCGAATCAATTTTTTCCTATGGTATTATAGAGTTTCCATTTTATTTTTGAACAAAGCACCCTCTTGAAATAATACTTTCAGCTAGTTTGGCGTTCACAACTCATTTATAGCTATATATAAAATATATACCCTTATAATATAGAGATGCATCGCTATGAAAACATCAACACTTAAAAAAGTATCTAAAATTACAGCAGGAGTGCCATTTATGAATCTATTTACATCGGTTATGTATCTGCCTACGAATCTAGTGGTCAGTGCAGTTAATCCCTTAAAGTATCCAGAGAGTAATTTATTTAAATAAATCTTGGCTTCATTTTTTTTATTTAGCGCAAATTTATATCGTTATGTAATGGTATTTTTACCAGAGTTATCATCAATAATCAAGAAGGTAGCATACCAAGTATTTATATTATAAAATTGACGATGGCTAAGATGGCATCAGGAGTCCAACCAGTGAGTATGATAGTTTTGATACCTATATGAATAGAACCAAGAACAGGGAATGATCAGCTGGAGCTATCCTAAGCCTGAGGACTAATTATTGCCTGCTAAAGAAGGTCATAATAATTGAGTTTTTCTGTCTGTATTCTTAGAGATAAGAGCGCCTAAGCGCGTCTGTCTAACCTACTGCTCTATTGAGAGTAATAGCTTTTGGTATATTCGGTGTTGGTTCAATGCATAAGCATCAACAGACAAAGCCGATTGAGTATCTAGTCATCAAGGCTATAACGTCGAAAATTAAACCAAACGCTTTGAATGAGTAAAGTTTAAATTTTTCTCTTAAAGGTGAAAATTCAAACAGTAAAGTATGTAGGGTAATTAGACACCAGTTGCTAAGTAACTGATAGATAGAACTAACTAGATATAGTGTTTCTCAATGAATTGTAAAAAGCGATGCATCGCTTGTCCACCTGTCAAATCTTAACTTGACAGACTACTCGCTCTACCAATAACGTTCATGCGCATATTAATCTACTCCTATAATTATCATCCTGAACCCATAGGCATTGCCCCATTAATGACGGAACTAGCAGAAGGTTTGGTCAAGGCAGGACATCAAGTACGAGTCGTCACTAGTATGCCGAACTATCCCCAGCGCTGTATCTATGATAAATATCAGGGTAAGTGGTATCTGACTGAAGAAAGAAATGGAGTAATAATTCAACGCTCCTATGTCTGGATTCGACCAAAGCCTGGTGTAGTGACACGGATACTACTGGATGGTAGCTTCGTGGTGACTAGTTTGATTCAGGCTTTCCAGGGCTGGCGACCTGATGTAATTCTGCTGACAGTACCGTCGCTGCCGGTTAGTGTGCCAGCTGCTTTACTCGGTTGGTTGTACAACTGCCCAGTATTACTGAATTTACAGGATATTTTGCCAGAAGCTGCTGTACAGGTTGGTCTAATTAGAAACAAACTAGCCATCCGTATCTTTGAAGCTTTAGAGAAGTTTGCCTACCACACTGCTCATAGAATCAGTGTTATTTCTGAGGGATTCGTTGACAATTTAGTCAGTAAAGGAGTACCTAAAGACAAAATTACCTGTATCCCCAACTGGGCGAATGTTAATGTTATCCGTCCCTTACCCAAAGAAGGAAATTCGTTTCGCACTGCTTACCATCTTGATGGCAAGTTTGTAGTACTGTATTCCGGTAATATTGCCCTGACTCAGGGATTGGAAACAGTAGTGAAGGCGGCTACTCTGGTCAGGCATATTCCAGAAATTGTCTTCGTCATTGTTGGAGAATCTAAGGCTCTACAGCAGCTACAGCAAGACTGTCAGACTTGCAAGGCTAGTAATGTCAAGCTTTTACCTTTCCAACCCCGAGAGAAGTTACCAGAAATGTTGGCAGCAGCAGATATAGGTTTAGTTGTGCAAAAGCGTAACGTTGTTTCCTTTAATATGCCCTCAAAAATTCAAGTGCTATTGGCTTGCGGACGACCCATCATTGCTTCTGTGCCTTTGAATGGAACTGCAGCGCGAGTTGTTCGAAAAAGTGGTGGCGGTGTAGTGGTACCACCACAACAGCCCCAGGCTTTAGCATCTGCAATTGTCGAATTGTATGAAAATCCTGAGCAGGGGGTATCTCTAGGTCAACAAGGTAGAAAATTTGCTCTGAAGCACTTCGCCTATCAAAACGCTCTCAACCGCTATGAAGCACTATTAACTCAAATTACTAAGAAGCCTAACCATAATTCACTGATTGAATTACAGCAGTTTTCAGATTTATAACCTAGGTCAGACCAGATAAACCAAATCAGATCCTGTCCCGTGGTACGTGGTAGTGTTCACCGATACTACTGGACTGGATCTCATCATCCAATTGGGAACTTCTATATATTTATATGTTTTCCCCTTGGCCTTTTACACCCAAGCCTTTTGACTTATTTCGTGCTGCTTCCAAGAGTAAACGTTGCTCAGCACGAGTAATTGCCTGGTAAGTCGCTTCCACATCTTTAACATCAACAGAAATCGAAGTAATTCCCCACTGCACCAACAAATCAATGAGTTCCGGATCCTGAACCGTAGCTTGACCACAAATTGAGCAAGGAATACCAGCTTCCTTTGCCATTTCGATTAATTGCTGAATTGCTTGCTTGACCACTGGATGGCACCCTGCCACCAGTGTTTCCAACTGCCTCTGTTCCCGATCAGCTCCTAGTAAAAGTTGCGTCAAATCATTAGTACCAATAGAAATTCCTTGAACACCTGCTCTAACATAGTCTGGTAGCAGAAACAACACAGATGGTACTTCTGCCATAATCCAAAGTTGAAAATCAGGATTATCAGTAAGTCCTACCTGTTCTACCCGACGGCGGCAAAAGGTAAACTCTTCCACAGTACGTACAAAGGGCAAAATCAGCCGTAAATTCCTGCAGCCGTAAGCATAAACCTCCTGTAAAGCTGCCAGTTCTACATCAAAGCTAGCTGGGTCACTCAGATAGCGACGAGTGCCACGTAGACCAAGCATCGGGTTAACTTCCGCTTCCGTTACCAGGTGATCCCCACTCAGGGATGGAAATTCATGGGAGCGCCAATCCGTGGAGCGATAAAATACAGGACGTGGTGCCAAGGTAACCGTAAATTGAACAATTAACTGAGCCAAGCGTTCTACCAACTCATGTTCATTGCCCTGTCTGTGCCACTGACTGGGGTGCAGATTATTCAAAATCTCCAACATCATCAGTTCTGAACGCAATAACCCCACTCCATCCACTGGCAAACCCACAATTTTTTCTAGGGAGTCCCGCTGGCTAAGATTAACCAATAGTTGAGTAGCAATGGGGAAAGTATTTTGAAAGTTAGAAGGTTGAAAGTTTACTTTTGCTTCCCTTTCTCTTAATCCTGAGCCATGCAATTTTTCAACCGGAAACCCTTGCTTAGTTCCTAGCCGATAAACTTCCCCCTGTCCCCCATCCACGAGTAGAGACTCCCCAGTTTCTACAATTTGGGTAATACCAGCCGCACCCACAACACAGGGAATACCAAGTTCTCTAGCAATAATCCCAGCATGACTAGTTATCCCTCCTTGTTCAGTAATAATAGCGGCTACGTGCTTGAGCCCAGGTAGCCAGTCAGGAGAAACACTTTGGGCAACCAAAATTCTACCAGAGAGGATTGCTGAGACGTTTTTGCCCTCACCCGATATCACATGAGCAGTGGCTTTAACTCTTCCTGGTGCTGCGGGTAATCCTCTCACAAGCATAGGCGTGATGGATGGGTTGACAGTGTGTTCACTAGAGTTGCTCCCAATGGAGTCCGATGAGGCTTCAAGCACATTGGGTCGGCTACTCACTTGTACAGACGTAAACAGCTTGCCGTAGGAAGTAGTAGAACCAACAGAGTAAGCTACATTGGAAGCATGATGTAACGGTTCAACCCTCAACTGGCTAGCATCCCACTTTTGCCCAGTTTGAGCACTAAATTTCGTAATTTGTAACTGTGGTTCTGAGTTTTCTGAGGTTTGCCATAGTGTCCACTCTAGGGAAAAGGTAGGACTAATATCAGCAACTAGACGCTGACTGATAGTAATTAGCTCTTGGAGGTATTTATCCTTTAGGGTGTACTGTTTTTGTTGCTCCTCACTGAGTAGATAGGCTTGCACAGTGTTCTGGGTTAGTGATAATGAGTCTGGTTCCAGACACAACCCATAGGCACGGGTTTTACGACCCAGTCGTGAGGCTAGCACAATACCAGTTTCGATCTCAATTTGGTAATAGTCTGGCACTACTTCCCCCTTCGCCAATGCAGTACCTAACCCCCAAGTCGCTTGGATGTAACCCTCAGCTTGGTTAATCTGGAGTTTACCAGAAGCGATCGCATCCCACATCGGTTGTATCAAGACTGCCAAATTGAGCTGCTGGAGACCAATACTATGCCGTTGCCAGTAAAATAGACTTCTGGCGCGAAATAGTTCTGCCCAAACCTGTTTTAAAGACAGTTCCATTGCGAGTGGTTGCCTAGGGCAAATATAGGATCCCAAAATTTTCTCTGGTAAGGTTGAAAAAATCTGGGGTTGATCTAATCTTGCCACTTCAGTTTCCCCAGTGTCCTGCTCAATTCCCGACCCTGGTGATGTCATGGATAAGGAAGGGTGAAAAATTGTTGCTGGGGCGAGTGTAGTTTCTGCTATCTCGGATAGGGTTGATGCCAACACCGAACCTAAAGTCGCCCCTTGAATTTTGTGACGAATTTGCTGAGCCACTTGCTGTAGCTGGCGAGGATTGTCTACATCTACGTAAAGATAAGAAGAAGGTAAATCAGCTAACAGGGGTTCAGACTCACCTAAAATTGCGATAAATTCCCACAATGCCTTTGCACTCACCACAAAGCCAGGTACAACCGGATAATCCCGTTGCCAGAGCTGACTTAAGTTAAAGGCTTCATTGCCCACCAAGGGATAGTCTGAAGGTTGAATCAGATCAAGAGAGTAAAGATTATCCACAAATCGCCGCCTAATCCTGTTATTCCTCCGGGATTTTGGCATCATATCTTGAAGGCATAATATCTCTTACCATTAATCACGTCGTATTCACCTAAATCGTTAATTAAAAATTGACTCTCAACCAAGAATGATAAGTCGTCAACTGGACATGATATTATTAATCCTTCCTATGCTTTGCATCACGCTCTTAGAAGCAGAAAACGGTAGAAATACTGAGGGATTCTTAGGGTTAGTCTTGGCATCTTTAGAAATATCATGCCAAATAAATCCCCAAAATTATGTTACAGGGAATTCAGACCCTTAAAAACGGTCTATTAAGTCTCTTTCTGAAATCGAACTGTCCCCTATGTGAGCGACCTGCCTCTGATGAATTGTGTGATTATTGCGAGCAGCAGTTACTCCGCTGCCAACTTGACAAAAATCAATTTTTATGTAATCAAAATCTCCCAGTGTTTGTCTGGGGCAATTACGGTGGTCCATTAAAACGATTACTTGCTGCCCTGAAATATGAAAACCAACCCCAGCTAGCACATCCCTTGGGCCATTGGCTGGGTAAAGCTTGGTTAAAATCCTCTGCCACCCGTAGCCAAAAGCAAAAATTAATAGTAGTTCCCATTCCCATGCACCCTACAAAAAAGCGACAAAGAGGTTACAACCAGGCAGAGCTAATTGCCCAAAGTTTTTGTGAATTCACTGGTTACAAACAAGCACCACTGGGTTTAGAAAGAGTCCGGGCAACTCAACCTCAGTTTAGTTTATCTGTCCAAGAGCGAGCGCAAAACCTAGCAGATGCCTTTATTATTGGTAAACACTTTCTCAGACATCATAGCACCTCACCCGTACTAATCCTAGATGATATCTACACCAGCGGAGCTACAGTCAAATCAGCCACCCAAACCCTGAGAAAGCATGGAATAACCGTATATGGGTCAGTTGCGATCGCAACATCTACAGCATCGGTAAAGTAATGAGAAAACTTGGATCAGTTGATGATGGGGTGATCGGGTGATCGGGTGATCGGGTGATCGGGTGATCGGGTGATCGGGTGATCGGGTGATCGGGTGATCGGGTGATCGGGTGATCGGGTGATCGGGTGATCGGGTGATCGGGTGATCGGGTGAT
>NZ_JAAHFZ010000087.1:0-2234 GCF_010672795.1 Moorena sp. SIO1G6 | reverse complement strand
GGGTGATCGGGTGATCGGGTGATCGGGTGATCGGGTGATCGGGTGATCGGGTGATCGGGTGATCGGGTGATCGGGTGATCGGGTGATCGGGTGATCGGGTGATCGGGTGATCGGGTGATCGGGTGATCGGGTAATTGAAATCTATAGATTTTCCCTGAAATTTGATTACTCAAGCAATGCTCTAGAAACAATAAAGCCTGTCAGTACCAAAGTTTTCAGTCACAGAGTCTTACTGACTGGTTTGAAATGCTTCACAATTTGCTGGGGATTCCCAATAACTACCACGCCGGGAGGGACAGACTTACGAACCACACTGCCTAAACCTACTACACTATTTTCCCCAATGTGTACCCCTTTCATCACCGTAGCTCTGGCTCCAATCCAGACATTTCGCTCAATCACAATCTCAGCTGAAACCTTTGGTCCTGGAGGACAGTGACGCAGGTGGGGTTGTAGGTTATGGTAATCGCTATCAGCAAGAAAGCAGTCAGAAATTAGACATTCATCTCCCACGGTAATTGAGCACTCGCAACCTATACAAGGCCCATTAAGCAGTACATTTGAACCAATATTGACGTTACCAGAACCATAGATAAATACCTCTTTACCCAAGCGAGAACCTGAGCCAATCACTACCTTAACGCTACCTGCTACCTGAAGAGAGCCTTTGATCTGCACTCCTTTGGCAAGGGTGAGATTGGGGTATCGAAACTGATAGTATAAACCCTTAGCCTCAAAATAAAGATGAGCGATAAATTTCAGAAATGGGTGATTAATCTGCTGCATGACACGAAATTGGTGAATCAAAAGGACTAAGTACTCTGTCAATTTAGTTTTGAGAGTTAGAGCAAGCTGTTAGGTGTTAATTTTTAGTGTTTAGGTGTTGGCTGAAGTGGGGTAAGGCTTCGGTGAATTTTTTTCACTGAATCTTTTTCACTTCTGTTGTCTAATGGTTCTGGTACTTAATACCTAGTGCTATCATGCCTAATGGCTAATGCCTAATCACTAATTACTCAAACCCAGTAACACAAGAGAGTAAGGATTAAATCTCACCGATGAGTACTTCAGTAGTCTTGTTGCTAGGGTCTTGCTCTTGACAGCGTTGGTATCTAAAGAAAACATGGGTAGCCTTTTTAGGCTTTCAGTGTCGGGAAAATCCAGTGCTCCCTCAATCCTGATGCTGGCAGGTTTGGCTGATTTATTGATCAACAATAGCGATCGCAGTTCATTGGACTGCTCTATTGCCATAGCCTCCACAAACTTATGGCCGCTCTGGGTGTACATCACCTTGCCAGTCAGGTACTTGATCGCCCAGGGAAATACAGTTGCAGCAGGTCGCAGATTATTACTTGGGTCGATCATGCCGTAATACTTATCCTTGAGATGCCAGGAGGTCGCCATGTCAATCCCAGCGTCAGCTAAATGTTTGAATACTGAAGCAAACCAAACCGCGCCGACATGGGTATTCTGACGGTCTTCACCAGAGTTCCATGAGTAGTTGATGTTATAGCAGAAGTCATTTGTCAGAAGTCATTTGTCAGAAGTAAAACTCTTGCGCTTACTTAGGTTTGAGACTTTTGTCATGTCCTAACTGCCCTGGCGACTGCTATATATTCTCCTTTCTCGAAAGTAGACCACGCCGATTTGTAGCCATCCAACTGGGCCAGCAGGGAATATTTTGGATAATGGTAGGCTGTTGGGGATATGAGGCATCGTAGCAGGCTTGAATTTTGGCCTCGTCCCAGCTTTTCGTAGCTCGGTTAGTCCAACGTTCCCATAGATCGATATGGTGAATGCGGATTAACCTGATATCCAATTCCGCCAGACGCTTCTGGAAAACCTAGTCTGATGCCTTTTCCAGAATAGTAATTTCGTAGTCGTTGGAGCCAAAGGTGAAGGGTGTAGTTTGTGCGACTGGCTTTGCCCAATCCACCCTAACTTTAGTTTTAATTGACTTTCCGGACAACCACAAATTTTGTATTGGTGATGCTCTTACCGAATTAGTAGCGCTTTGCTTATCAAAGAGTCTTGGTAAGAGGAATGCGATCGCAGCGCCAGATAAAGCTAGCTGGAGTAATGTTCTACGTTTCATCGCTTATGACTTCACTAGACCTCTTGCAAAAGTCCAATAAAAAAGATATAAATGGGTCAGTATAAGGGAAAATAATGACCTATCAAAAAGTTAAAGATTTAACTAACCAGGAGTTCAAACGCCTTTGTGGGGTAAGAATTGA
>NZ_JAAHFZ010000086.1:0-21055 GCF_010672795.1 Moorena sp. SIO1G6 | reverse complement strand
AGGTGGGTAGGGGAGCTTTGACACTCCCGCATCGGTATGACGTTTTTAATTCTCTTAAAAAATCATATCGAATGAGAAGTGTTCGCGAAGCGTCGGCGAAAGCCGATAGCAGTACGGGAAAACCGCTGCTGCGTAACATCCTCATAGAATCCTCCGTGTTTTAACCGGGGGAGATGTCAATATTTGGATCTTCATCATAATAGCGGCCAATATCTACATTTTCTAGTACCCCCAAAGCATCGGGAACCAGTACGGCGGTGGAAAAGTAAAGAGTGACGAGGTAGGAGGCGATCGCCTTCTGGTCAATGCCCATCAACCGCACGGACACACCTGGAATCTCTTCATGTTCGCCAATCAAGCCGGTTTTACGCAGCCCTACCACTCCTTGCTGCGCTTCACCCACGCGCATCAGCAGAATATTGGATTTGCCTTTGGCGTCCACAGCAAGTTTATTACTGGCAATAATGGGAACTCCACGCCAGGTGATAAAGGGCGATCCAAACAGGTTCACTGTGGCTGGGGGAACCCCACGACGAGTGCATTCCCGACCAAAGGCGGCGATCGCCTTAGGGTGGGCCAAGAAAAAAGCAGGTTGTTTCCACACCTTAGCCAGGAGTTCATCCAAATCATCCGGGGTAGGGGGACCTGTGCGTGTTGAGAGTCGCATGGAAGGATCCGCCTTGTGGAGTAACCCAAAGGCTCGGTCTGGATCACCATTGCCATCGTTATTGACAATTTCCCATTCCTTGCGCTCCCTTAGCGCTTCAATAGTCAAGCGCAACTGCTCTTGCAACTGATCTCTGGCATTGCTGTATAGGTCACTGACCCGGGTATGCACCCGCACAATCGTTTGAGCCACCCTTAAGGGATATTCCGGCGGGTTATCATCGTAGTCAACAAAGGTTTGGGTGAGGGTGGGTTCCCCTTCGTGACAACTTAAGATGTCAATGTTCTTTTCTCCGTCATCGTTTGCGGCAAAACCCTCTAAAATCCTGACATCCCGTCGGTTGACACGGTAAGTCCCCCCTGACACTTCAACCCAAGGCAATAGCTGGAGCAACCAGCGTGGTGAAATGGCCCGCATTTGCAGCGGGGATTTCATGGTGCAGGCTAGTTTCTTGGCGGCCCGAACACTTACACTCTGTTGTGGCCGCTCCGATGTGTAAACCATAGAATCGGTTCTCTTAAACGATTAGGGTCTAAGGGTAAACGCATCTAATTGGCACGATTGCTATATATAGTGTTTTTAAAATTAAATAAACACTATATCATGTAGAAAATCCCTTGTCAACAAACGCAATAAAGCCTGGTTTATTGAAAAATACTCCCAGTTTATTGACAAGATGCGTTTACCAAAAATTTTGGGTTTAAAGCCCCGTCCTTATAGGACGGCTTTCTTTTTAAGTTAAAATTTGACAGTTTTATCACTGCGTGTTATTATAAAATTATAAACAAAAAAACAAAGAATAGATAAATACTATCTAATGATAAGTAGACAACGTAAAAAATATGTATAAGATACATATTGCGTAATTTGGTCTAACGACTTAAGCGATGCAGAGGTGCGACCCGTGGCGAATTTAATTCGCCAACGGAAAGCGCACCATTACGGTCTTGGGGGTTTCCCCCACTCGCTATTGCATCAAGACAACGTCTATGAAAAAAAATTAGATAAAAAAAGTATCTATCTATATAAAAAAAGGTACGGTGGGGCACACCGAAACCTAAATCTTTTATTTAAACGCTTAGGTCGAATTGCCCTCTACTTTTTCTGGTTCCGACCTGCTATACGCAAGACAGCTCGTTGAAGTAAGAATCCCCGTCCTTATAGGACGGGGAGTGTCAACCTGATTATGATATTTAGATTGAGTTTTAGGATAGCTGGTGTTTGGCCTTTTTAATTGCTGCAATCAGCTTATCTACTTCTGCAAAGGTGTTGTAAAACGCTAAGGAGGGGCGCACAGTGCTAGTCAACCCAAACCGTTTCAGAGTGGGTTGGGCGCAATGATGTCCAGCACGTACGGCAATGCCTTCACTATCCAAGAATTTCCCCATATCCTCTGAAGAAATATTCTTAAGGGTAAAGGACAGCGTACTGACCTTACCCGCTGCTGTGCCAATCTGGCGCAATCCTGGAATGGCTGCCATTGCTGCTGTAGCATAAGCCATCAATGCTTCTTCATGTTTAGCCGCCGCTTCAAAACCAATTTGATTGAGATAGTCAATGGCTGCCCCTAAACCTACGGCTGCTGCCAGGTTGCCGGTACCTGCTTCAAATTTAGCTGGAATGTCGTTAAAGGTGGTTTTTTCAAAGGAAACAGACTCAATCATATTGCCACCGCCTTGCCAGGGGGGCATCTCTTTGAGTAAAGCTGCCTTGCCATAGAGAGCACCAATGCCAGTGGGGCCAAAGAGCTTGTGACCGGAGAAAACATAAAAGTCAGCCCCCAGGTGTTGAACATTGGTTCGGAAATGGGGAACCGATTGAGCCCCATCGACCACCACCGTAGCACCATGGTGATGAGCCATAGCTGCCATGGTTTTGATGGGCAGCACCGTTCCCAACACATTGGAAACATGACTCAGGGCAACGATACGGGTGCGATCGCTGAGCAGTTTTTGATATTCCTCCAGTAAGATTTCCCCTTGATCACTAATAGGAGCAACCTTTAACACGGCTCCTTTCTCTTGGGCTAGCATCTGCCAGGGTACAATGTTAGAGTGGTGCTCTAAAGTAGTGAGCACAATCTCATCCCCAGCTTTAACATGCTTGCGACCATAGGTTTGCGCCACCAAATTAATCCCTTCGGTCGTACCCCGTACAAAGACTATTTCCTTGGCTAAACTTGCACCCAGAAACTGTTGAATTTTCTCCCGAGCGTCTTCGTAGGCATTGGTAGAGCGCGCCGCTAGGGTATGAGCCCCTCGGTGGACATTGGAATTATCCTGCTCGTAGAACTGGGATAGAGTATCGATCACGCTCTGGGGTTTTTGACTGGTAGCAGCATTATCCATCCAGATCAGTGGCTTGCCATGAACCTGCTGGTGCAGAATTGGGAAGTCTCGCCGTACCGCTTCCACATCAAAGCTATCCTGGGGCAGTTGCGAGGTTTGCTGATCAGTGGAAAGCTTGGATGAGCTTGACTCCGCCGGTTTTGAGTCTGGCAAAAAGTAAAACTTAGGTGTGCTTCCAGGGGGTAGAGGCACCGCTGCTGGAGGTTCGGTTAGAGACTGATGCAGATCTGTTTCACTCAGAGCAATGTAACCAGCCCCTTCCTCTAAAATGCTCAGGAACTCGGCACCGGGTAGCATCTCAACCTGAGGTAGAGCCTCGCTGGTGCTCTGTCCCCCAAGTTGTTTGAGGTTTCGGATTTCCCCTTCCCCTTGACCTTGTAGCTCACGGCTCTGGGTTTCTATTGCCCCTCCGAGTTGTTCCGGGGCCACCATGTTGCTACCGGATGGGTCACCAGCAGGTAGCGTAGAGGCAGCAGAGGTTATGGTTGGAGACAGATTCTGCAAAAAGTAATAATCGGAGGAACTTTCCTCAAATAAAGATGCAGGTTGGGAAGAAGCCGGTGTTTTCCCCTCGATATCAGGAGAGGATTGTTGGCCCACTGCACCAGCTTGTTCAGGGTTTAGCACCGTTTTAGCTTTTGGTTCAACCTCCGATCCTACCTGTTCAGGGTTCTGCAATGCTGTACTGGTAGATCTTGCTGCTCCCATCTGGTCTGAGCCAGATTGAGGGGAAGCCGGAAGAGCAGGTTCGGTTGGCAGAACGGCTGCCATGCCTTGCTCAAACAGACGCTGTAATTCGGCTGAGTCGGGTAGGAACTCGCTGAGGCTGAGATCCCCCATCCCTGTCATGCCATTGCCACTGCTTGGAGATTGACTGGGTACTTGACGCCCTGGCCGATTGGCTTCCGTAGCAGCAGTGCTGGGTGCAGTTGTGCTTTTGGTTGCTGCCTCACTGGTTTGAGTCGCAGACAAGTTGGGGGTTTGTGCTGAGGAGATCTCAGGCATTAAGGCAGAGCCAGAGGTACCCCCCTGAGGCACTGGCGTTGATGGGGCAGATGTGGGTGTTTTTCCCTGGAGATCAGGAGATGGCTGACTAGTTCCAGCCATCTGGTCTGGGGTTGACCCGCTGGACAGCTGCTGTTGAGCTTCAGCTCCCAATAGGTCTAGGCTCTCCAGACCAGACATAAGTTGTTGAGCCTCAGACATGATTGGGTCTATTATTTGGCCTAGACCCTGTAGGCTGGACAGCTGCTGTTGGGCATCAGACAGCAATTGCTCTGGACTTTGCCCACTAGTGGTCTGCTGGGGTTGAGCCTCCGGTTGCTTGGGACTCTGGCTGCTGGATTGGGATTGAGCAGCCGCTACCGGTTGACTTAAACCCTGTCCAGTCAACATCTTTGGCATCATGCCAGCCATTGCCTCTGGTGAGGTTAGCGGTTCGGGTAGCTGGGCAAAGAGCTGATTCAATATTTGATCTAACATTTGGGGATCGGATAGATCCCCTCCGAAAGAACTTTCAAGGGGTTGACTGTTCTGAGGCGATGGGGAAAGATTTAAACCTTGTTGTTCAGTCATAATTATGGTATGTCGTAATATCTACGTTCTCCAGAACGCCCAGGGCGTCGGGCACGAGGCAGGCTACGGAAAAATAGATGCTAAGCAGGTAAGTGGCAATCGCCTGGTCACTGATCCCCATTAAGCGCACAGACACGCCCGGCACTTGTTCTCCAGGCACGCCAGTTTTTTGTAGACCCACCACCCCTTGGGCGGCTTCGCCAACTCGCATCAGCAGAATATTGGTTTTGCCCTCCTTTACCTTCAACTTATTACTGGGAACTACCGGAACCCCTCGCCAGGTGATATAGGGTGAACCAAATAGTTGAACGGTTGCAGGAGGAACACCCCGGAGCGTACATTCTCGACCAAAGGCAGCGATCGCTTGGGGGTGAGCTAAGAAAAATGCTGGCTGTTTCCAGACCTTTGCCAATAGTTCATCAAAGTCATCCGGTGTGGGTGGCCCAGTACGAGTGGAGATGCGCATAGATGGATCTGCGGCATGGAGTAAGCCATAGGCTTTGTCGGGATCACCATCACCATCATGGTTAATAATGTCGTTTTCCTTACGTTCCATCAATCCTTCAACGGTGAGGCGCAACTGCTCTCGCACCTGATCCGTGGCATTGCTGTAGAGATCACCGACTCGGGTATGAACCTTCAAGATTGTCTGGGCAATACTCAAAGGATACTCCCGAGGTTCATCGTCGTAGTCAACAAAGGTTTGGGTGAGGCTGGCTTCGCCTTCGTGGCCACTTAATATTTCAATGTTCTTTTCCCCATCGTCGTTCGTGGCCATCTCTTGTGTAACTCTGACATCTCGGCGGTTCACCCGGTAAGTACCACCTGAAACCTCAACCCAAGGTAGAAGCTTGAGGAGTAAACGTGGGGTCTTCCCCCGCATTTGGGGCGCTGTTTTAGTCGTCGTCGCTAAATTACGCGCTGTTTGAGTACTTAAGCTTTGTTGCGGTTGGTCTGATGTATAAACCATCTCTTAAATCCAAGCAGTACATTATATTAATTCAACTGAATTAATATACTATTCTCCTGACGCGGACAGCAATTTAGAGTAAACAAATCTTGTATCTTGTTAGGTAATCGGTAAGATTTCTTAATTAACCATGGCTTATTGTGCTTGTTGACAAGGGATTTTCCACATATAGTGTTTATTGAATTACAAAAACACTATATAATGAAATATTGCACAACTACAAAAAACTTAATAACGGCAGTGATAACAATCAATTTCAGTACTTAAATAGTCAAATCTTATCACTTTTCCCTGTTCACCGTTCCCTGTTCCCTAGTTTGACAGGTAAATTTTTAACTTGGTGCAATATCTAAGTATACTCAGCTCTTGCACCTGATCAGACAAAAATAAAAACCTAGTTCATTTAACCAAGGCATAAGTATATCTAACCAGGGCTATTTCATTGCGGAAAATGCGCTCTTTGTTTATCTATTCGAAACTGGCACCATCTTTGTGCCTAAGCTATATTTTAAAAGTAATCAGAAGGATAGAGATTTAGAGCAAAGTTACGATCAACGACAAAGATTTGAGGTAACTGATGCATCCAAATACGTGAAGCATTTCACCAACAAGCAGCATTTTAGACCTTGCTTGTCAGTCCTTATAATATAAGGCATCGTGCCGGTTTTTTGTGAAAGACTTTGTGCAAAATTTAGCCCACACTCACACTTGGCCGTAGGCCATGGGTGGTCGATCAAGCTTGCAGATTTGGGGCTTCTTTTCCTGGAAGCTAAAAGCTGATCAGGTCATCGAGAATCCTAAGTAAGTTGATTTGACTATAACCCATCAGCCCTCTTAGGGAGTGAGGAAAGTGCGATGTTGAGTTTGCGATCGCATCAGGGAAACGATCACAAACCCATAGCTAATCAATAAGCATCCTGTAATTCGTAGAAGTCCGGTGATATGTAATCCTTCCGCAAAGGCCAACCCACCCAATCTTCTGGCATCAAAATCCGCTTCAGGTTAGGGTGTCCTTCAAAAACTATACCGAACATATCGTAGGTTTCCCGCTCCTGCCAATCAGCAGCTTTCCAAATCCAGTACACCGAGGGAACCTTAGGATTATCTCGCGGTAGGAATACTTTTACACGCACTTCCTCAGGCTGATCAGTATTATCACTCACTTTAATCAAGTGGTAAAAGCTCACCAAGTCTGCCCCAGGACCAAAATCATAGCCTCCTTGACATTGGAGGTAGTTAAACCCATAGGCGTACAGAGCAGTAGCAATGGGAAGCCAGACATCTGGTTGAACTTTGAGTACCTCAACGCCTAGGTGATCCAGCTCCATGAACTCATGGTCAAAACCGTTTTCCTTGAGCCATCCGGAGACTTTTCCCGCTTCAACTATCTCAGAGGATTGTGTGGTTTGCTCTACTGGTTTTGACTCTTCAGCCACGCTTTACCTCCTGCTTTTGATAGGATTTGAGTGCTGGTGGTACTGCTATTCCCATCTCCTCGGTCAACTGTTTGGGTGCAGTATAGCGCTCCTCTGATTGCAGGTACTTACCCGTCAAAATCTCTGGTACCACTTTCATGTTGTGAGTGGTGCTGTAGTAACGGTGGGTTTGCTTGAGCTGACCACGCTCCTGAATCGACTCGTTAGCCACCTTTTTGCGAAGCTTGACAATAGCATCCATGATTGCTTCTGGACGAGGGGGGCATCCAGGTATATAGACATCCACTGGAATCAATTTATCCACACCACGGACTGCTGTTGGAGAATCAACGCTAAACATGCCGCCAGTGATAGTACAAGCTCCCATGGCAATCACGTACTTCGGCTCTGGCATCTGCTCATACAGACGAACCAGTGCTGGTCCCATTTTCATAGTTATGGTACCCGCTGTGATAATTAAATCCGCTTGCCTGGGGCTAGAACGAGGAACCAAACCAAAACGGTCAAAGTCAAACCGCGACCCAATCATTGCTGCAAATTCAATGAAGCAGCAAGCCGTACCATACAACATCGGCCAGAGGCTGGAAAGCCGCGCCCAGTTGTAAAGGTCGTCTACTGTAGTCAAAATTACATTTTCCGATAGGTCTTGAGTGACTTGGGTTCGCTCAATCGGGTTAAGAATTTTGTTTGTTTGCTGCTGTTCTATAGCAGCACTATCCTTTGTAAGATTAGATTTCATGACCATTCCAAGGCTCCTTTGCGCCAAGCATAAACCAGAGCAAGCACAAGAATTGCAATAAAAATTAGGGCTTCCACAAATGCCAGTAATCCCAGGCGATTGAAGGCGACAGCCCAGGGATAGAGGAATACAGTTTCAACATCGAAAATCACGAACACCAGGGCGAACATATAGTAACGAATGTTGAACTGAATCCAAGCACCCCCCACTGGTTCCATACCAGATTCATAGGTGGTGCGTCGCTCTGGCTCCCGATGGCTAGGTCGCAAAAGCTTGGAAGCCGACAGGGCTAGTAGGGGCACTAAGCTGCAAGCTAGTATGAAGCCTAAGAGATACTCGTAACCGCTAAGAACAAACACAATTGGTCAGTGCCAGGTAAAAACTGGCGTTAGTACTTCTTTACAAACTTTATTATAGGTGCTCTGCCCTTTTGAACGGTCCTCAGGGATCAGTGGTTGGTTCTCAAAAGCCAATGACTACCATAGACTTCAAGGTTGTTCGTAGTTGAGGGTAATCGCTTTGCCTAGAAGACCCTACCATTTCAAGGGTTGATCAAAAATCCGGTCAGGCATTGGGGAGAAACTCCTGAGCTTAAATCAAAAGTTAAGAAAATCTGACCCTTAGTGTGTGATAATATTTTTTAACATAGTTATTAAGATTTGCTGCTTAAGCTTACAGAGCAATGACTGAACGAGCCCCAGAGCAAACCCTAGCTGAACAAGCACCCAGCAGCTATGAATGCCGTGCTTGTGGCTATGTTTACGATCCGACTAAGGGAGATAGCAATCGCAATGTTCCAGGAGGGACATTATATAAGGATTTGCCAGATGATTGGCGCTGTCCAGTGTGCAGCGCTCCGAAAATTCAGTTTATTAATATTGGTGCTGTTAATGCCCCGTCTGGATTTCAGGAGAATCTTACCTATGGCTTAGGTGTTAACCGCATGACACCAGCACAAAAAAACCTTTTAATTTTTAGCGCTTTAGGATTAGGCTTTTTATTTTTTCTGAGCCTTTACGGTTTGAACTGAAATCAGGGCAGTTGGCAAGTTTATTGAACGTGAGCAACTGCTGGCATCACCAAAGCTTAGATCTAGAAGCCATCGCCCTTGCTGGGTTCTGAAAACCTACGGAGAAAGCTGCCATACTCAAAAAGTTCTGGAAATAATGAGATATTTGATGAAAACGCTGAAACAAATTTTAATATTACTGGCGGTGGCATTAATTTGTGTCAGCTGCAAATCTCCTTCATCCATAAGCTACAATCCTTGGGCGGTTATTTCCTTACCTACAGAAGCGACCATGCAAGACCTTGGCTTTACGGGGGATCTTAGTCATGGATGGATTGTGGGTAGCTATGCCACAATTTTTGAGACTAAGGATGGGGGTAATACATGGCAACAGAAAGGCTTGGATCTCGGAGATGAAAATTATCGCTTCTCCTCTGTAAGCTTTGCTGGTGATGAGGGGTGGATTGTTGGTCAACCTTCGATCATGCTCCATACTACTGATGGGGGGGAATCTTGGTCTCGCATTCTCTTAAGTGAAAAGTTACCAGGTTCACCCAACAGAGTGCTCGCTCTCGGACCCAACTCAGCAGAGATGACCACTGATGTTGGCGCAATTTATCAGACTAAGGATGCTGGGAAAACCTGGAAAGCACAGGTAGCACAGGCGGTCGGAGTCACCCGTAATATTTCCCGCTCTGAAGATGGTAAATACGTGGCTGTGTCTGCTAGAGGTAACTTTTACTCCACTTGGGATCCAGGTCAGAGTGCTTGGTTACAGCATAATCGTTACAGTTCCAAGCGTCTTCAGAATATGGGGTTTACCCCCGATGGTCGTCTGTGGATTCTTGCCCGGGGTGGTCAGGTACAATTTAGCAGTGCTGAAGACCTAGAAGATTGGCAAGAACCGATGTATCCGGAAGTTTCCAACAGCTTGGGATTACTTGACTTAGCCTATCGCACACCCAATGAAATTTGGTTAGCAGGTGGCAGTGGTAATTTGCTTTGTAGCTTTGATGGTGGAAAAACTTGGCAAAAAGACCGGGATCTTAAGGATGTTCCCTCCAATTTTTACAAAATCGTCTTTGTAACACCAGAACAGGGGTTTGTAATTGGTCAGAAAGGGATTTTACTCAAGTATGAGCCGCATACCCAGGAAGCTTAGGGCTTTGAAATCCCTATGATCGATGCCAGTCAGTTTCGTTTTATGTTTCAACATTGAAGATGTAGAAAAAAACGGCACTTAGAACTATTATAGTTATGGAATTCTAAACGGTTGTTGGTAAGAGGAATCTACGATGGCAGGTACAACTGGAGAACGTCCGTTTGGTGACATTATTACCAGCGTTCGTTACTGGGTCATTCACAGTGTTACTATCCCAGCCCTATTTATCGCTGGTTGGCTTTTTGTTAGCACTGGTCTGGCTTACGATGTGTTTGGCACACCCCGTCCTAATGAATACTTTACTCAAGAGCGGATGGAACTACCAATCGTTTCCGACCGCTACAATGCTAAACAGCAAGTTGAACAATTTGCTCCATAGGTGTGACCCGAAAGTGCGACCCAAGGGCGATTTACTCGCCCATGGGAAAGCGCACTTTGAGCGAATTTAATTCTTAATGGGTCAAGCGCACCTAAAGGTTTTTTAGATAAAGGCAGACAATCATGACTAGCAGTAATCCCAATCAACCAGTTTCGTATCCGATTTTCACGATTAGATGGTTAGCGGTTCATACCCTAGCCGTTCCTTCAGTCTTTTTCTTAGGCGCGATCGCAGCCATGCAATTTATTCAACGATAGGAGAAGCAATTATGGAGCGGAATTCCAATCCCAATAGACAGCCGGTTGAACTCAATCGGACGTCTCTTTACTTAGGTCTATTACTGATTTTTGTGCTTGGTATTCTGTTTTCCAGTTATTTCTTTAATTAACTGATTTAACAGATTCGCCTAAATCTCCATCTTAGAGAAGGCTAGGATGTAGACGGGAAAAGACTCTTAGTTAATTCCCTGGTAATTTCCGGTTAATCGGGAATTTACTACTTTACTCCTGATAGGAGTTGCACAAAACCCTTACCACTAGGGAGGCTTTTCAAGGAAATTACTAGTTATTAAGACTAGTTATTAAGCCTTCTATCGTTAACTGCATCTAAAAAAAACTTGATTTAAAATTGGAGGTATAAGCTGTGTCTGGAGGGGGAAGAATTCCTTTATGGATAGTTGCCACTATCGCTGGTACTGGTGTCCTCGTAGTGGTTGGTCTTTTCTTCTATGGTGCCTATGTGGGAGTTGGTTCTTCCATGTAAGGTTGACCGATTTCTCTGATTAACACCCCGGCGAGGTTCCCTCGCCAAGGTAACGCGCACGACAAGAAAGGCGCGAAATTAAACATGAAGTAAATCCACAGGTGCGACCCGTGGCGAATTTAATTCGCCACGGGTCGCACCTTTTTCAGCTTTTATCAATGTCCTAACCTTAATGGGTAGTGTTATAGCGCTACGCTTAGCGTGAGAAGTTAGAAGTCAGAAGTCAAAGGTGCGCTTTCCGTAGGCGAATTAAATTCGCCACGGGTCGCACCTAAAAGTAAGCGATTACTTACGTTTCGGAGTTTAGGAATGTCCTAATCTGAATGGGTAGTGCTATATATAGGAGTCTGTTGACAGGCTTAAAGCCAATTTAAAACAGGTTAAATATTGATTAGACCTCAAAAGTAGTTTTCTGATAGTGTTTGCCTCAATTATTGTCCACTGTTTCGGTGATCCGCTGTTCCCTCCCGACAACTGCCGCGAAGTCTATTATGTTGATCAAATGTTGACCAGCTGATCTGGCAACATCAGTAATAATAAAGCCCCAACTTCCAATAAACAAAGAAGACCCACTATCCCAGCTAACGGTTTTCCTCCCAAACCCGTTATCCAAATTGGTCCAATGCCTGTGTAAGCAATTAACTCAGCTGAGTCCAAACAAGTTAAACCCCAAATCCAACCAGCATGTAGTCCCCATGCTAAACCCAGACTGCCTCCATCCACCCAACGGGCTAGGACTAATACCATTCCCATTAGCCATAATCCTGGTAACTGAGGGATAGTATCTTTTTGTTCCCAAACTAGGTGTAACAGGGCAAAAATCCCACTAGAGATGGCTGCTCCTACCCAGATAGAATAATCCTGCTGTAGTTGATTCACTAAGAAGCCACGAAAGACTAACTCTTCTGTAAGCCCAATCCACAGCCCTAATAACATCACTGGCAGTAATATCGGTCCCAAACGCTGCCAATTTTCATAATTCCACCTCACCCAGCCTAGTAATAATTGCCCAGTAAATACTATGATTAAGCTGAGAATACCTACTCCTAGTCCCAATCCTAGAGACCCTAAAACGCTTAATTTCCAATCCAATCCGTAATCGGAGAAAGGCACCCCCTCTAGTTGAGAAGCTCCCCATAAAATTAGGGGAGCAATCAGGTAAAGTGCTGCCAGTAGTGGTAACTTTTGGTCTGGTGCTAAAGGCTGATTTGGACGCCACTTTAAAACCATAGCTATAGGGAAAGCTAGGGGAAGCCAAAAAACTGCCCAAGCTAGGAAAAAAGTTCCTACCTTCAAAAGAGTAGTTGACGTCATTAATGACACAAACGACCCATTAGTTGCCTGATCAAGAATAGCCATTGGCGAGATTGGCAAATTACTATCAAATTACTATAAGGTCTCAACTACACTATCATAAGCGGCTGCTTTTTTCCTATGCCAAGTTCCCTAAGGACAGAGCACATCGGGCTGGTTAGTAATAGCCTGCTTTACCGACTCCTCAGGTAGTAGAAAGAAGATTTTTGTTTCTACTGTCTTCTTATGGGGCATCCTCCACTATCGAAGGGTAGACATATGATTCTTCAAGGTGATCAGCTTTTCAGCAGATCAACCAGTCCACTTGCTTAAAAAATTGACATTTTCCAAGTAGATGTGGGTCTGTCCTTTTTCCCTCATAGTGAGCTTAGCCCAAGCTTTTTCAGGTTTTTTACCTGCGGTTTGCTTGTGCCTTATGGTACCGATTCAATTATTTTGAGACTCCCCGCTCGCTAATAGATGGGGATTCTTGGCTCAACGATTCGGCTTGCTATGATTGGTTTTAACCAAGCACAGTAGAGGCCAAATCTCCCCGGAGACGAAACCTTAGAGAGGGTCGCCTTTATCGTCGGCAGGTTATGCAGAAAAGGGTTAAATCTTTTTTAATAAGGCGACCCTCTCTAACGGTAACTTCAAACCCAGGGTTTGGATTTAAGATCCAGGTTGTGGTGTGCCCCACCCTACCTTTTTAGAATGGGAGACAATCAACTTTAATACAATATCTACCTTATTCGTTTCATAGACTTCCAGATCCTTAGACGAAACCGAGGTGCACGTATCATTACTTTGAACAGGTTTTTACGTTGTCTATTTATATTCAGGCAAGTTGGTTGTCTCACTTCCTATTATATAGGACAGCGCTAGTTTAGGGATTACCGACAACAGAATAAAAAAATATCCATTGACGAATTTATTCGTCAATTTCTGTTTTATCCCCCGGATAAATCACGGGGGCTTTACCCATCACGTCGGTAACAGATTCTTAAAAGCTCACGTGCCCAAAAAATATTCACGGCGAGGCAACGCTAGCCCCACATGGTCGTTTTTCATCCCCGCTCGCTGAGAGACGGGGGTTTCAAACTCGCAGGATTTTCTGTAAGAAGGATTACTTCAAAGCGGTGCCACCCCGAGCTTTTTCAAAGCGGTGCCACCCCGCACTTTTTCAAAGCGCTAGGTAACGCGCACCAAGAGAGCGCTAGGGAACACGCACTAAGAGGTGGCTTTCTTTGCTTTTTGAGTAGATACCTCTTCAGATTCAAAATCGTTATCCACCTGCTTGAGATGGATATGTTTGTAGCCTAGTTTAATTTCAAATTCATCACCAGGCTCTAATCCCATGGCATGAGTGTAGGTTGAACCAATAACAATTTGACCATTCTTATGGACACTCACACGATAAGTCGGTTCACGCCCCCGACCATCTTTTGTGCCTTCTGGATCCAGGGGAACACCCTTGGCTCCTAAAACCGCATCATAAAAATCTGTTAAATTAACGCGGGTCTGGTCTGTTTTAGTTATAGTGTAATAGCCGCAACGCTTGGCTGTCTCTCGGCGAGGCAAGTGTGATAGCTCTTTTACTTTTTGAAGTAATGCTTTACCAGTTAGGGGAGTACTTGAAATCTCTGGCATAATCTCACGAGATATCCTTTAAACTTCAGAGTGGTCAAGATCATTAATCGCCAAACTTTGGCTCTATTAAAAATATATCGTTAAATCTATCTCAGTTGACAAGATATTTTGGATCATTTGTTTAAATCTTTACGTATTTCAATAATAACAGATCAGACAATCCCTGCCTAAGCCTTTAGGGGCAGTAACATGATAACTATGGAAATAATCCAGGAAACATACCAAAAGGAAAGCACTCTTACACCAGAAGTCAACTAGCGAGCGGTATTGCTTCGGGAGGGACTACTCAAACAAGTATGGCCTAATTATCAAGAGGAACTACTCACCGGAATAGGAGTCCTGTTGACCCTAGCCCTTAACCTTACCGATTATCCTTGTATATGTTGGAATATTCAAGAGCTTAGTTTTATGCAAGTTGATTTCAAAATCATTCGACAGACTCAAAACACTGCCCCACTACTCCAGACTTATAAGCTGGATGTCGAGAAAGGAAACACGATTCTCGAATGCTTGAATCGTATTAAGTGGGAACAAGATGGTACTTTAGCTTTTCGCAAAAATTGTCGCAACACGATTTGTGGTAGCTGTGGCATACGAATTAATGGTCGGTCGGCTTTGGCCTGTAAGGAAAATGTGGGCAATGAATTGGGGAACCAACAGCTGCCAGATGAATCTAAAATTCCGGAGATTACTATAGCACCTCTGGGGAATATGCCAGTAATCAAGGATTTAGTCGTTGAGATGAGCAGCTTCTGGGATAACTTAGAAGCTGTTGATCCCTACGTCAGCACTGCTGCTAGGAAGATTCCCGAACGGGAATTTTTACAGAGTCCTGAAGAGCGATCGCATTTGGCTCAGGCAGGTAATTGTATCATGTGTGGTGCCTGTTATTCTGAGTGTAATGCCAAAGAAGTTAATCGAGATTTTGTCGGTCCTCATGCCTTGGCTAAAGCACAGCGTCTGGTGGTAGATTCCCGTGATAATACCACGGAAAATCGTTTGGAGAAATATAACGAAGGAACAAAAGGAGTCTGGGGTTGTACCCGCTGTATGATGTGTAATGCCGTTTGCCCGATGGGTGTGGCTCCTATGGATCAAATCGGTAAGATTAAACAGGATATTCTTGAAGGTATTGATGACCAAGATAGTCGTCCAATCCGCCACCGCAAAGTCCTAATTGATTTAGTGAAAGAGGGAGGTTGGATTGATGAGCGTAAGTTTGGCTTGCAGGTGGTTGGTAACTCATTTCGAGATATCCAAGGTTTGGCGAGCCTAGGACCACTGGGATTACGAATGCTAGTTCGAGGTAAGTTTCCCTTGAGCTTTTCTCCATCAGCAGGGACATCACAAGTGCGATCGCTAATTGAATCGGTAAAAAATTTGGAGTCTGAAGGATCTGAGCAGCCATGAGTTCTGAAACACCCAATTCTAGTGAATCATCTGAGGAGTCTTTTAACCAACCTGAACCAGCTTTTGGTTGGACTCCCTATGCTGAGCAAATCAACGGCAGGTTTGCGATGGTTGCCTTAGTTTGTATCCTGTTACTGGAATTGCTCACTGGTCAAGGTTTGTTGACTTGGCTGGGTCTACTCTAAGGAATTTCCAACCACTATATAATGATCGGGAGCTTGAGATTTCTTTGCTCTTACCATCACGGTTGTTGAGGGTTGAGGGTTGACGGTTATAGCACTACCCATTAAGGTGTTTGACATTGATACAAGCAGCAAAAGGTGCGACCCGTGGCTAATTTAATTCGCCAAGGTCAAGCGCACCTACGCTGTTGTAGTCAACTTTTAGGTGCGACTCGTGGCTAATTTAATAATTAGATGCAGGAATGAAGTTACCGTATTCAGAGGGTCGCCTTTATGGGTTACTGGCTATACGTAAAAGGGTTAAAACTTTTGTAATAAGGGGACCCTCTTCAAGGTTTCGTCTCCGGAAAGCGCACCTTTGCCTATTGTCCGCCCCCCTTATTAAGGTCTATCCATTAGGCAAAAGTAGTCGAAACAGTGATAGAGACGTTTGATGTAGAAGCAAGTTGTGAACCTTCAAGCAAATGGTAGAAGGTAGAAAGCCCTCGCCAGAGAGTTTTCAAGCCAGGTTCGCCATCTCCAGTACGAGCCAAAAATCCACCCAAGCGTGCAATCCCGCGTCAGAGCAAAACGCAAGAGTAGGAGGTTTTTTCGAGGGGTTTTTGGATTGAAATTGAAGTCGCTTGAGCTTCCATTCCGGTGGAGAGAAAACAACTTGGCAAGAAGCATCGGGATTAAGTCGAGCTTGATAAGTTAACCACATTAATCGCCAAGCAACAATATTATAAGTAGCCAGTGCTTTGAGTAAACGCTCTCGGGTTTGAAGTTGAAGTTTTTCGCGCGCGTCAGCCACTTTTGAGCGGTTTTGTGAAAGGGTTCGATCAGCCACCGATAGCTATACCACTGCACCCATTGCCAAGCTTGAGTAAAGTTGTCAATGGGTAGAGTGGTGAGCAATAACCAACGAATGGGTGGACTACCATCAGCAGGTTTCTCAGTTTCTTCTACGAGTAGTACATTGATTTCCACTGGCTGGAGATTGTGGGGTTTGGGGTGATGTTGAGGCACTTCCAGAGTGACTCTCATCCCTCGGATTTGTAATAGTGCGCGGGCGAGCTGGACGTTTGGGATTACGCTCTAAGTTGATGGTCATTTTACCTAAGATTGGCCTTTGTTCAATCGTCGGCAAAAGATATCCCATCTCCTCTTTCACCCTGGGGTTATACTGCTCTCGAAGAATCAGTAATTCGCGCTTTGGCAGAGCGCTTTTGGGCGAACAACTCAAAGATATCGGCCTCGCGATCAGCAACATGTATGAGCTTCGCTTTTTCGGCTAGTCCTTCCTCGGCTCCTGTAAGAGTCTCTAACCATCGATAGCTTTCTTTTTCTTGAATCGCTTTTTTCTTGCGTTCTTTTTTCTTTCCACTCCTGTGCTTTCTTGTCCAACTCTGCTGATGTAGCAGTCCCAATGGCTCTCAATCGCGCACTCACCGCTATACAGCTATGAACTTTGATTCGAAGTTGCTTGGTCTGATTGATATATCCCAAACCCTTCGTGGCTTGATGTGTCCTATACTCCAAGTCGGTCGTGTCCTGTATTGCCAGCACTACTCACGGCGACCGACACACCTCCTCACTACGCCTTCCCTGTGTGAAGCCAATAAGTCGGTCCCTTTCACTGTCTTATTTGACCAAAATCTGTAGATACTTTGACTCTCGCTGGCATTTCCACTCGCTTTTGGTACTGTTTCTCCTGGATGCTCACTTAAGACCAGAAGTGTCTTTCTCAATCTTTTTGCGTGGCGTATGTCCTGAAAAATTTCGGATTTATCTCCTGGCTTATCCAATCCTTCATTTGTTCCTCTTCATCCCCTGATTGGCTTTTTCCTTTCATACTCTCACAACCTCCGCCTCACTGTCCACTCCAGCTTTGCTGCACCGAATTAAGCGCGATCGCACTTCAAGATTAGCGATCGCACTTCAAGATTAGCGATCGCACTTCAAGATTAGCGATCACAGTCTTGGGAAACCCCTGTTAGTCTATACTCCAGTTAATAATTACGCTCACCACTCCTCTCCCCATCCTTGCCTACATCAAACGTCTCTATCACTGTTTCGACTACTTTTGCCTAATGGATAGTATTAAGGTAGGGGGGATTCCTCTGGCCTTGCCCGTAGCGCTATATACTACCTCTGCCTGGTATTTCCTCTTTGCCCTGACGAGGTGATTGTTGCGGCTACACAAATGTAAAGACCTAGCATGCTAGGTCTTTACAAGCCTCTGGGGACTGAATTAAACCGGAGTATTGCACCCGGATTGGGGATCAGTTGTGCCAATTAGATGGCATTGCTTAATAATGGAATGATTTTAAGAGTGAGGTGGAATGGGCATCTTGCCCGTTCCTGGCGGTGCGACCCGAAGGTGCGACCCAAGGGCGATTTACTCGCCCTTGGAGGCGCGCACCTTGAGCGAATTTAATATAGGACTTACGCAACTGGCACAACTAATGGTGGGGCTAGACCTGGTTGACTGACAAAAGTTCACATAGCGCGTACGGTGCAGCAATCGGTGTAGCGGCGCGCTACCCAACGGAAGACTCATCCTTTCCCAGTGATGGAAGGTGTTACCTTCTCAAATTGGCTACAAATGCCATATTCTGACTGGGTGACTAAACTCAGACAGGATGACAAGCGAAAACACCTCCCGTCTCTATAATGCCGAAGTTACGTTATTGGGTCAATCCAAACAATGGGCTGATATCAGGCATCTACATACAAGGCGTCTGGATGGTAGTTGGACTAATTCACTCAGGTAGCGTAAATCTGACAAAATGGACTATGTACATCCACTCAAGTGCTGTGTTTGCGACAGTCACGCAACGTCGATTCAGTCGATGGTTGCTTCGGTCCCCGGATTAATCCACAACGGTTATATAGCCCACTGATTCAGGAAGCGAAGAATAGATGGGAAAATGAACTATTGTATCTAAGCTTGGATACTTCCATGCTGTGGAATCAATATTGTCTGATTAGGGTAGCTGTGGTATATCGAGGAAGAGCAGTGCCAGTGGCGAGCGCGAGTACTGGAGCATTCTTAATGCAGCGTCTTGATAGGCAGCTATAATGACAAAGCTCTTGACAGTGTCGCGATTAATCCCAGATAGAGTTCAAGTTGTACTGCTAGCAGACAGAGGATTCATCAATACTCAGGTGAATGTTGTATGCCTTGGCTGAACTGGGGAACGCATTATCGCATCCGCATTGGTCTGTGATTTCTGGCTCTGGCGACATGGGTTAGGTTGGTCTCAAGTACGAGATTTTCATGTTCTACGGGGTGAAGCTCTTTTACTCCAAAATGTCTGGATTCACAAAACCGAATATGCATGGTGCAGTTAATCTGGGTCTGGCAAATGATGGAATTAGCGGAGAACTTTGGTACATCGTCAGCGACGAACCGACCACCCTTGCTGACATTTCGGGAATATGGCTTACGCTTTGATATTGAAGAGAGCTTTCTTGATGACAAGTCCAATGGTTTTGAGTTGGAAAGCTGTGAGATTCGGAATGCAAAGCGCCTGATCGCGATTGTGTTTCGTCTTGGGGATCGCTACTCTTTATCTCACTGCCCAAGGAACTAAGGTCGTAGCCCGAGGATTACGCCGTTTTGTAGACCCTCACTGGTGCGCGCGGTAACAGTTATCTCATGCATTGGTTGGGCATGGGTATTGACTGCACGCTACTCTTGGTTGGGAGTTGTTTGAAACCCTAATTTTAAGTGGGAAACCCGACCCATCACCAGCGATGGCTTCCCGAAAACAGGACGAGCAGAAGAGGTATCGGCGCTTAGTTTACAGTAAGGTCTTTTGACTATGCTTGTTGAGTTTTGTCAGTCAACCAGGGGGCTAGACCACGGCGAGAGTCTAATAACTAAACTATAGACATAGTAATGTCGGGACGTTTTAGTTGGTTAATTAAGTAATTGGATTTGAGCCCATGCTTAATTTGATAAATTGTTTGACCACTTTTATAAGCCAAATTTTTAAGGAAAGAGCCAAACTAAAATAGCACAAGCAATATGGTTTCTTTGAATACGACCCTTGCGACCTTGACATGATTCAATACCAGTCAATTGTTTTAATTTAAGATGAAACTCCTCAACCTGACATCGAACCTTACACTCTTTTTGTACAACGTCCCTGGAGGCGCGCATTCCAATGGGCAGGTAAACTGCCCTTGGGTCGCGCCTCATAATTCTGAGATAAATCGTTTGTAGCGATGCAGCGCGGTCTTGGGGAGGCAGCGCGGTCTTGGGGGTCTCCCCCATGAGCGACTGCCGTGGTTTCCCCCGGAGACAAAACCTTAGATAGGGTCGCCTTTATAGTTAGCAGGTTATGCAGAAAAGGGTTAAATATTTTTTAATAGCGATGCAGCGCGGTCTTGGGGAGGCAGCGCGGTCTTGGGGGTCTCCCCCATGAGCGACTGCCGTGGTTTCCCCCACTCGCTATTGCATCAAGACAAGGCAACCCTATCTTACGGTAAATTCAAACCATGAGCGACTGCATCAAGACAGCGATAAAATCCGTTTTGTCGGTGGAGACACTTACCGGTCAAAGTTTCACTTTTTTGGAGCAGGTAAATTTGTTAATTTTTACTAATTTACCGGATTTTAACTCTTTTTCATCCCAAACTAATGATTCAATTCTTTGATAATCTTTTTGATTGCCAGTCTCATCCACAAGTCGATTCCGTTTGAGAGGACAATAATAATATTATCCCAAACCATCGATATATAACATTAATTTATTTTTGGCATACCAACTGTCCATCAATACAGTTCTAAATGGCAACTCCTTAGAATAGACAAGGTTTTGGAGCCTATCCAAAACCTGTTCTATTTTTGTCTTACCATCCTAGAGACGAAACCTTAGAATAGGGTCGCCTTTATGGTTGACAAGCTATGCATAGAAGGGTTAAAACTTGAGGCGCGACCCCGTAATTTAATTCGCCATAGGAAAGCGCGCCTCCATTGATTAAGGCGACCCTATTCTTACGGTAACTTCACCGTTATGGGTCATAAATCCGATAGTATACTACCCAAAACTTTTGGGTTTCGTGATTGACCTATAGGCAATTTATTAATCAAATTACTTGGAGGCGCGCATTCCAATGGGCAGGTAAACTGCCCTTGGGTCGCGCCTCGATTATACCCTGGAAATTACCACTATATTGTCGTTTAATTATCTCGATTTTTATAGAGTATAGTTTCTCAATTACTGTGTCATCAAAAACTAGATCGGCTTGCTCATTTATTTCAATTAAGTATTTGACATTATCCCACAGTAAGCGTGGGGTCAACTTATCATTTTTTAGATAACCGTTGATTTGATCATGGCTAATCTGCCCTAGGGCGTGTCATCAAATAGGTGTCAATCCAGTTTAAAATAGATAAATTCTTGGCGAGTTGAGTAATTTCAGGAGTGGTACAATGACGCGCCGCTATGCTTTGCGGAATGACCAGTGGGAACGCATCAAA